>JANMSB010000259.1:0-6493 GCA_031388915.1 Pseudomonadota bacterium
TGACGTGTCGTTCGAATTTTTCCCGCCCAACGACGAGAAGATGGAGCAGACGCTGTGGGCGTCGATTCAACGTCTAGTGCCGCTCAAGCCGCGCTTTGTCTCAGTGACGTATGGCGCCGATGGCTCGACACGCGAACGTACCCATAATGTGGTGACACGCATTCTCAATGAAACCTCGGTAACCCCGGTGCCGCACTTGACTTGCGTGAACGCCAGTCGCGATGAAGTGCTGGATATTGCCGGGCGCTACTGGTCGCAGGGTATTCGCCACTTGGTGGCGCTGCGCGGCGATGCATTGCCGGGTACCCAGTTCACGGCGCGTCCCGACGGCTTCGCCTATGCGGTGGACTTGGTGAAGGGTTTAAAGAAAGTGGGTGACTTCGAGCTGTCGGTGGCGGCATATCCGGAAGGTCATCCCGAAGCGCCTAGTGCGGAATTCGACCTTGATTATTTGAAGGCCAAAATCGATGCTGGCGCTACTCGCGCGATCACGCAGTTTTTTTTCGACACCGATCTCTATCTGCGGTTTCGCGATCGGTGCGTTGCCGCAGGCATCACTGCCAGTATTGTGCCGGGTATTCTACCGATCACGCGCTTCCCGCAAATGCAGCGGTTTGCAGGGCGTTGCGGCGCCAGCGTGCCGACCTGGCTGGTGGATAGCTTCGCCGGCATCGACGACGATGCCTCGACCCGGCAGATGATGTCATTCGCCTTTGCCATCGATCAGGTGCATAAGTTGCAGCAGCACGGCATCAGCGAGTTTCACTTCTATACCTTGAACCGCTCGGAGCTGACTTTTGCGATTTGTCATGCGCTGGGGATTCGCCCCGAGGCATGATGCCCCACCCTAACCCTCCCCCGCGTGCGGGGGAGGGAACGAAATGGTTACCGAGATAGATGAATGAACCGTACCGAACGTATCGCCGAATTCAAACGCCTGCTCGATCAACGCATCCTGACCTTGGATGGCGCGTTCGGCACCATGGTGCAGGGTTATAAATTAGACGAGGCGGGTTATCGCGGCGAGCGTTTCAAGGATTCGCCGCACGATCTCAAAGGCAACAACGATCTGTTGGTGCTAAGCCGCCCGGACATCGTTACTGAGATTCACCAACAGTACTTGCAAGCCGGCGCGGACATTCTGGAAACCAATAGTTTTGGCGCTAACGCTATTGCCCAGGCGGATTACCACCTGCAGGCGCTGGCCTATGAAATGAATGTAGCTGCGGCGAAGTTGGCACGCGATGCGGCCGATGCAGTCGAACAAGCCACTGGCCGTGTACATTTTGTGGCTGGCGCATTGGGGCCAACCAATCGCACCGCTTCGCTATCGCCGGATGTGAACGATCCCGGTTATCGCGCGGTGACCTTCGATCAATTGGTAGAAGCTTACAGCGAAGCGACGCGCGGTTTGCTTGCCGGTGGCGCCGATATTATTTTGGTGGAAACAATTTTCGACACACTCAACGCCAAGGCCGCGTTGTTTGCAGTGCGCGGTGTGTTGGATGAATTGCAGCTCGACTTGCCCATCATGATTTCCGGCACGATTACCGATGCCTCGGGTCGCACGCTGTCCGGTCAAACCGCCGAAGCCTTTTGGAATTCGGTGCGTCATGCCAAGCCAATCACCATTGGTTTTAATTGCGCGCTGGGCGCCAAGCAATTACGACCGTATATCGAAGAGCTGTCCAACATTGCCGATACCTACATCTGTGCGTATCCCAATGCCGGCCTGCCCAATGCCTTTGGCGAATACGATGAACACGCCTGCGAAACCGCGGACTACATTCGCGAGTTTGCCGAAGCTGGTTTTGTGGATGTTGTCGGTGGCTGCTGTGGCACCACGCCGGATCACATTCATCACATGCACGATGCCGTAGCGAAAATTGCGCCGCGCAAGCTGCCCACGGTGGAGGTCAAGTGTCGCCTGAGTGGGCTTGAGGCCTGCAACATTGCTGCAGATAGTTTGTTTGTGAATGTCGGTGAACGCACCAACGTTACCGGCTCGGCCAAGTTCCGCAAGTTGATTGAGGCCGACGACTACAACACGGCGCTGGATATCGCCAAGCAGCAAGTGGCCAGCGGCGCGCAGATTATCGACGTGAACATGGATGAGGGCATGCTCGATTCCAAGGCGGCCATGGTGAGGTTCCTCAATCTATGTGCCGCCGAACCGGATATCGCGCGCGTGCCGGTGATGATCGACTCGTCCAAGTGGGAAGTCATCGAAGCCGGTCTGAAGTGCATTCAAGGCAAGGGCATCGTCAATTCCATCAGCATGAAGGAAGGCATCGAGCCGTTCCTTGGCTACGCACGCAAGATTCGTCAGTACGGCGCGGCAGTCGTAGTGATGGCATTCGACGAGCTGGGTCAGGCCGATACGGTCAAGCGCAAAGTGGAAATCTGTCAGCGCTCTTACAAACTACTGACTGAAGAAGTGGGCTTTCCGCCCGAAGACATCATCTTCGATCCGAATGTGTTTGCCGTAGCCACCGGTATTGAAGAACACAATCGTTATGCACTGGATTTCATTGAGGCCTGCGCCGAGATCCGTCGCACCTGTCCGCATGCAGGCATCAGCGGCGGTATCAGCAACGTGTCGTTCTCGTTCCGCGGCAATGAGCCGGTGCGTGAAGCCATGCATTCGGTGTTTTTGTATCACGCCATCAAGGCTGGCTTGACCATGGGTATTGTTAATGCCGGTCAGTTGGCTATTTATGAAGACATCAAGCCTGATCTGAAAGAACGTGTTGAGGATGTGATTCTCAATCGTCGTGACGACGCCACCGAACGCTTGCTGGAAATTGCCGGACAGTTCAAGGGCGATGCCGCAATGAAAACAGCGGAAGACTTGGCCTGGCGTGAATGGTCAGTGAGTAAGCGTCTGGAGCATGCCTTGGTGAAAGGCATTGATCAGTACGTGATCGAAGATACCGAAGCGGCCCGACTGGAAGCGGATCGTCCGCTGTCCGTGATTGAAGGCACCTTGATGGATGGCATGAACGTAGTCGGTGACCTGTTCGGTTCGGGCAAGATGTTTCTGCCGCAGGTGGTGAAGTCAGCACGGGTGATGAAAAAAGCCGTCGCGTATTTGCTGCCGTTCATCGAGGCCGCGCAAGACGGCGCTCGTAAGGCTGATGCCAAGATCGTGTTGGCGACCGTAAAAGGCGATGTGCATGACATCGGCAAGAACATCGTCGGTGTGGTGCTTCAGTGCAACAATTTTGAAGTGATCGACTTGGGCGTGATGGTGTCCTGCGACAAAATCTTGGAAGCCGCCAAAAAGATTAACGCCGACATCATTGGTCTATCGGGTTTGATTACGCCATCGCTGGATGAAATGGTGCATGTGGCCAAGGAGATGCAACGCCAGGGCTTCACGCAGCCGTTGTTGATCGGCGGCGCCACCACGTCACCGGCACACACCTCTATTAAGATCGACCCCGGCTACCAGGGCTCGGTGGTGTATGTCAAAGACGCCTCACGCTCGGTGGGTGTGTGCCGCAACTTGATTACGCCCAGTGCTAAGGTCGAGTTCCACGCCAAGGTAAAAGAAGAACACGCGCGCCGTCGCGAGCAGCATCAAGGCCGCAAGGTGAAGGCGCCGCAGTTCACGTTGGCGCAAGCGCGTGCGAATCGCTTCAAGGGCGATTGGACAGCGTATACGCCGCCGGTGCCGCGTCACCTGGGTATCAAGGTGTACCAGGATTATTCGCTGCCGGATTTGGTGAACTACATCGACTGGATGCCGTTCTTCAATGCCTGGGAGTTTGCCGGCAAGTTCCCGGCGATTCTGACCGACCCCGTGGTGGGTGTTGAAGCCAGTAAGCTCTATCAAGACGCGCAGAACATGCTGACCAAAATTCTGCGCGAGAACTGGCTGCATGCGCGCGGCGTAGTGGGCATGTTCCCCGCTAACAGCGTCGGTGATGACGATGTGGAAATCTACACCGATGATTCGCGCACTCAGGTGCTGACGACCTTGCGCTTTCTGCGCCAACAACGCCAGAAGCCCGAAGGCCAGGCGCATAACTGCCTGGCGGATTTCGTTGCACCGAAGAGCAGCGGCGTGCGCGACTACATCGGTTCGTTTGCTGTGTCGACCGGCTTTGGCATCGAGGAGCACGTTAAGCGCTTCGAAGCGGCGCATGACGACTACTCCAGCATCATGCTCAAGGCCATTGCCGACCGCTTTGCCGAAGCCTTTGCCGAACGCTTGCACGAACGGATGCGTCGCGAAATCTGGGGTTACGCACCGGAGGAGCGCAAGAACAACGAAGAATTGATTCACGAGGACTATCGCGGTATTCGTCCTGCGCCGGGTTATCCCGCCTGTCCGGATCACACCGAAAAAGCTACCTTGTGGAGCTTGCTGGATGTGCAAAACAACACCGGCATTACCATTACCGAATCGTTCGCCATGCTGCCCACCGCAGCGGTGAGCGGCTGGTATTTCTCGCATCCCGAGTCGAAGTATTTTGCCTTGGGGCAGATCGATCTGGATCAGGTGCAGGATTACGCCAAGCGCAAAGGCATGCGCCTGCAGGAGGCTTTACGCTGGTTACAGCCGAATTTGGGGTTTGACGCCGATGCGGTGGATGTGGCGTGAGTGCTGGATGGCCGGTGATTGACAATGGGGGCTGGCTTTCCGCATATAACGGCGCGCGCCGGTTTAATGTCTTGTCCCGCCGACAGGCTTTGACAGCCGGCCTCGATCGGGGTCTAGTAGCGACTTCGTGTCATTCCTATTTGTACGGAGGGGTTGAAATGTTCTTCAAAGATACCGCCAGCAAAGACTCTGCTGCGGAAAATCAACGCCCGGTCGAGAAAACCCCTGCTCCACCGCCACCTGCCCATCGTGAGGTCACCATGTCAGCTTCTCCATCCGCCGCCAATCCTACATCCACGCCCGCCGTTACCCCGATTGGCGGCGCGCCTGCCCGTCCCACCCTTAAAGAATCGGTGTTGTCCGCCGAACTGACGATCGAAGGCAAGATCGAAGGCGCCGGCCATGTGCGCATTGCCGGACGCTTCAAAGGCGATGTCCACGTGCAGGGCAATGTCACCATCGAACAGGGTGCCGTGGTGACTGGTGAAGTCAAAGCCGACGTGGTGATCATCGGCGGTCAGTTAGATGGCAATGTCGATGCCGGTACCCGAGTTGAGCTGTTGTCGACTGGCCTCCTGAACGGCGACCTGAAGGCCGGCTCGCTCACCGTTGCAGCAGGATCGCGCATGCGCGGCCGCGCCGAGTTCGGCTGGAGCGACAAGCCGGGTAAAGCGAATTAATTTAGCAAGTTAATTTGATTGAGGAGTTCGCTTGCTACCGGGACGCAGTAACACCGGCAATGCGGGTAAGACCCGCATCTGCCCGCATTGCAAATCCACCATCTTGGAGAGCGCCACGGTCTGTCCGGCGTGTCAGCACCATTTGCAATTTAATCCTGGCCAACAAGCAGTGCGCGCGGTTACCAGTTTCACTGCGCTCAAGGTGGACGGCACCGTGCGCCACCCAGTGAATGAATCGCCTTGGGAGTATTCGTTGGTGATTTCGGTGCGCAACGAGCGGGGCGAGGAGATCAACCGCCAAGTCATCGGCGTCGGCGCACTGCAAGGCGGTGACGAACGCACCGTGTCGCTCAACATGGAAGTGTTCAAGACCAACAAGCCGATAATGGGTCAGCATTAGAGCCGCAATGGCTTAGGCTTACACAATGGTTCGGACGGCGGCTCCGGTTCCTTGATCTGAATCTGCTGCAATTGCCTTTGCAAGTTTGCTTCGATTTCTCGATTGGAAGGTGCTATGCGATTTAATTGCGCAACCTGTGCCAACTTCTGATCCCACTGGCTTGCAGGAGAGAACGCCACTAGCTTGCAGGAGAGAACGATAGAGAACGATAGAGAACGGAGAACGATAGAGAACGGTGCCGGGCCGTCGATCAACGATAGAGAACGGTGCCAACGATAGAGAACGGTGCCGGGCCGTCGATCCGTATGTATTCTGAGTGGCTAGAGAGTTGAGAGAGTTGAGAGAGTTGTGAATACCTACGGATCGACGGCCCAGCCCCATCCGCCCCATACTTGCGACGGGGTTCTTTATTCTGGGTTCTGGTGCCTGAGCTTACGCCAGATCGTCCATGTCGCAGTCCAGCGCTTTGGCCAACCGCTTCAATAGTGCCCCGGAGGCCTTGGTCCGCCCACTTTCAATCTGCGACAGCGCCGACCGTGTTACGCCGCATGCCTTGCCTAGCGCGTCGAGCGTCAGGCCGCGGTGCTGACGCCACAGCCGTAGCGGCTGTGTTTTGCCGGCCACTAGGGCGGCAACGAAATCGGCCGGCAGGGTTTCTTCTTCGCCGGACGCGATCCGCGCAGAGACTCGCCGTGCTTCATTGATATCGATGCGATCTTCCGCGAGCGCGAGTAAGCGCTCGTACTCCGCAATCGGAACTACGGCAAATGCCGGTTTGCCATTGCTAGTGATGATCTGGGTGCT
>JANMSB010000276.1:0-1787 GCA_031388915.1 Pseudomonadota bacterium
TGGACCTGCTCACCACGCCCGCAGTCGCGACCTAAAGTGCGCCCAATGAATCGCCCACCTGTCGTCGCATGGGCGCATTCGAATCCGCTCGCCTACAAGCAGGAAGCCGAGCTGCTTCAGGAGGTACTGAGCAAAGCTGCCGAGAGTGCTCCGTTTACCTTTTGGCTCTTTGGCGCTACGGAGAGCGCTGCATCAGCATGGTTCGCTCCGATCCGGAAAGCTGGAGCGACATGCCTAGCGATCCCCCCCTTAGGATACGATGAGTACTTGGCAAAAGTAGCGGAGAGCGCAATAGGCCTGCAGCCTGTCTCAGTGGAGACAAATGATTTCAGCCGCGGCAAGAGTTTTGGAAAGATTCTAGCCTATTTATCGGGTGAAGTTGCCGTAGTTGCTTCCGATGCCGTTGATCACCCGTTGTTTTTCCGCAATGGTGAGAACGGCATTTTGGTACGTAACGATACCGGAGAATGGGCTGAAGCAATCACAACCCTCATAAGAAACCCTTCCTTAAGAGAACAAATCGCTACTCGCGGGTACGAGGAATTCCTTAGTCGCCTCACCACTGACAGGTTCGCCCAATTGCTCGATCCTATACTTCGTCGCGCTGGCGGACGCAGCTGAAGGGAACCATGAAGTACGGACCCGGTAGTCCGCCTTCTGTACTACTTTCTAACAACTTTCTGAACCCACTCCGCCCGCCGCTTCAACCAAATAGCCTGCGTATTATTGGCAGCAAAAAGAATACCTCTCCCTGCCATCAATGCAAGCTGCTCACGATCCCGACTTAAGGCTACGATCTCTGTTGCCAAAGATTCAGGATCAGGCCAAGAGGCCAATGCTACCGCACCGCTATCTTGAGCAAGGTCGTGAAAATAGTTGATATCGAACGCCAGAATCGGCAACCCGCGGGCCATCGAATCGAATGCCGCGCGTGGCGTGTCTTCCACCACCGGTGTAGCAATCGTCAAATGTGCGGACGCAAGTAATTCGAATAATGCCGGCCCGTAACGAACCGGCGCACAAAACGTAACATGGTCAACCAGACCTGCTTCTTTGACCTGATGTTCAAGCGCGTTGCGACAATCTCCATCACCGATCAATGTCAGGCGAATATCTTCGCCTTCAGAACGCGCCAATCTCACCGCCTCAATCGCCCGACTCAAGCCTTTGTACTCAACAAAGCGACCAAAATAGACTACGCGCAGTGGCTCCCCGGGCCGCGACAGCCACTCAAAATGCGCCGGCTGCTCTGCCTTCGGCAACAGATCGCTGTCGGAGTGAACGGTGTCGTAGAAATTCTTGACGTGCGAACGACCTTTGCCGAAATCACGCACCATCGATGCACTCTTCAACAGCACGAGCTGGAAAATACGAGGCGCACACCATACCTGGATCCATTTGATGGGATCATAGACCAGTCGATGCGCCCAATAACGCTTACGGCTCCACAGCCCCAACTTGTAATAGCGTCGCGTATCTTCGCGAAAATCAATGTCAACGATGAATATCACCGGCTTGCGACGCAACCATGCCGCGATATTGACCACTGCCAGGGAGGGCCGCTTGATATCGTCGGCCATACCTGAGTGAACCACGGCGCTGTCAGGCAGCACCTCCGCCAAACGGCGCCAAAACTTCGGCAGTTCACCAAACCAGAAACTCCGGGCAGATGTCGATGTGCTGTGAGACGGCACATAGACAACTTCATCTCGCTCCGGCGAAAGGACGTCAAGCTGCGGTTTGCGCTCAAGGTATTCCGCCTGAGTCAGCTCCGGCGCAATCAGAAT
>JANMSB010000362.1:0-15435 GCA_031388915.1 Pseudomonadota bacterium
TGAAATCGGTTTGCGCGTTGTACGGAATCTTCGGATTCAGGCTGGGCCCGATCGAATGCGTCGAACTGGTCGCCATCTGGATCGTGTAGCCATCGGGGGCGCTCTTCGCCACGATGTCGCTGCCCAGTGTGCCGCCCGCGCCCGGGCGGTTGTCGACGATTACCTGCTGCTTCAGCCGCTCCGACAATTGCCGCGCGAGTTCGCGCGACAAGATGTCGGTCGCACCCGCAGGAGGAAAGGGCACGACCAGGCGGATTGGTTTCGATGGATACATCTGCGCGAATGCGGTGAGCGGCAGAACGAAGACGCAAGCGGCGAGAACACGACGTAGATTCATTCGGAAACCCTGCTTGAGTAAATGGGGCGAAGCGTCCGTTGGGTGCCAGGCAGTCGGCTCATCACCTCAATCGTACTAGGGCAATCGTCCGGCTCTTAGGAGCGGTTCGAGCCGATGCAAAGGTGGGGCGGACCTGTGTGTCCGCCCTCTTGCTGCCGGATCACAGTGATTTCATGTTAAGTAATTCGCCCTCTACATCACTCCACATTTATTCGCCGCAAGCGGCGGGGAATTGAACCCGCAGAGATTAAAAACAACTGTTGCGAATTGAACTGGTTGTCGCACGCACACCCGTACTACCATTGCTGAAGTGGCGCATTAAGAGAGAACGAGCACCCGCTACGCAGCAGCGCTCGCCGCAATCTGACGGTAACGCGTATCAAGCGGGTGGCCCAATTCTTTCTGGACGAAGGCATAACACTCGCACACCTGTGTTTCCAGCCCGGGCCGATCAATGACTGCAATATGGCCGCGTCGATAGCGAATCAAACCGGCACGCTGCAAGTTGCCGGCGGCCTCGGTAATGCTCTCGCGGCGCACGCCGAGGGTGCTGGCAACCAGTTCCTGCGTCAGGACCAAGTCGTTCGACGGCAGTCGATCCAGCGTCAACAGTAACCAGCGGCACAACTGTTGTTCTATCGAATGATGTCGATAGCATGCGCAGGTCTGCGCGATCTGCGTGAGTAGCACCTGGGTGTAACGCAATAACATAGTCAGTATCAGATCGAAATTCTCGAACTCATTCTTGAGTGATTTAGCCTTGAGCCGATAGGCGTGACCTGCGGTCTGTACCACTGCCGAGCTGGGCGTAGTGTTGCCGCCCATGACCAGCGAGATGCCGAGCATGCCTTCGTTGCCGACACTGGCGATTTCGACGCACACGCCAGACTCCATCATGTAGAGCAACGACACAATAGCGGTAGTCGGAAAGTAAACATGTTGTAACTCCACGCGGGGTTCGTAGAGTGTTTCGCCAAGCCGCATCGGCACCAACTCCAGGTTGGGCGCCAGACGTGCGAACTCCGCCGCAGGCAGGGCGGCGAGCAGACGGTTCTGAGTGAGTCCGAGAGTGATAGTGGGTAGTAATGACATGGTGAGCAATCCCGAAAGATTTACCGCTTGCCGGTCAATTCGATACCGATGCCGCGATAACCAATGAAACGGCAGGCTTGGCTGAACATCGGCTCGCCGCTCACCTGAAATTGTTGTAGCGAGCCATCGGCATTGATGCGGCTGAATACGAAGTCCAGGAATGGTTGCCGATCAGCAATCATGGATTGCAGTGCAGCTCGTTCGGCTTTATTCCAGCCCGTCAGGGCGTTATTGCCGGCGTCAGGCGCAGCGCTGCTCACGAATGAGTCAACCCGCATGCCCAGCATTTCCAGCACCGGACCCGAGACCTTGATGAAGTTGCCCGCTTCGTCTTGCTCCCAGTACCAATCGGAAGCCAGTTCGGTGAGGCTGCGATAACGCGCTTCGCTTTCGCGTAATTCCGCAGTGCGTTCCTTCACGGCTTGTTCCAGCAATTCGTTGTGTTTCCCGAGCTGCTTGTATAGCAAGCGAACCTCGAGCATGTTGTGAATGCGTGTTTTGACTTCGACCAGATCGAAGGGCTTGCTGATGAAGTCCTTGGCGCCGGCCTGCAACGCGCGCAGTTTGTGGCCTGGCTGTGCAGTGAGTACGATGACCGGCAAGTAGTCGTCGGCGTCGTTGGTTTTGAGCGTTGCCATCACCTGAAATCCGTCCATGCCAGGCATCTGCAGATCGAGCAGAATCAAGTCGTAGCGATGCCTGCGGTGCAGTGCACACACTTCTTGCGGGTTGTTGGTGGCAGTCACAGTGGTGTAGCCAACGTCACTCAACAATTGTTGTAGCAAGGCAATATTCGCAGGCTGATCATCAACGATCAAGATGCTGGCGTTGAGAATGTCGGACTCGCCAATCATGCTGCGTTTTCCCGAGTGGCGGCAAACTTCAGTGCCATATCCAGGGTGTTCATGAACTCCTTAACGTTGATGGGCTTGGTGAGATAGCGATAGAAGCCGGCTTCCAAGCCTCTCTCGATATCGCGCGGCATGGCATTGGCGCTGAGGGCAATCACCGGAATGTGTGCCGTTACCGGGTGGTCGGCCAGCATGCGTAGTGCCTTGATGCCGCTGATGCCAGGCAGATTGATGTCCATCAGAATGACATCCGGCACGGAGGCCAGCGCGATCTCGACGCCACGATTGCCGTCGTTGGCGCACAACAACCGGATATCGGAGCGGCGCGCAATGAGATCTTCGATCAACATCATATTGGCCGGGTTGTCCTCGACATACAGCAGCGTCCGTAGCGGCGCATCGGTTTGACCATGCATCGGCGCGTCGGTCAAGGACGCGATTGCGCCCGCGATATGTTGCCGCTCTGCGGTCAGCGCTAACTCGACCCAGAACACACTGCCCTTGCCGACGCTGCTCTCCACACCGATGACGCCACCCATCAGTTCGACCAGCCGCTTGGTCGTCACCAGACCAATGCCTGTACCTTCCTGAGACTTGTGTTCTTGCCCGAGTCGATTGAACGGTTGAAACAGTTGTTCCAACTTATCCGGCGCCAAACCTTCGCCGGTGTCTTCGACACAGATGCGTATGCGTCCGGGGGTGCTCGCGTTGTAGGACACGACGACCGAGCCACCCAGCCGGTTGTACTTGACTGCGTTGGACAACAGATTGATAAAGACTTGCTTCACCCGCGTGCGATCAGCCTTGACGAAGTACGGAATTTCGAACGGCGAAAACACCACCTTGATACCGCGGTTGTGCGCCTGCGGTTCGATCATCGCCTGGCATTCGCGCATGACCTCGACCAGGGACATCGGTTCCGGCGATAACGACAATTTGCCGGACTCGATGTGCGCCAGATCGAGCACTTGATTGATCAATTCCAGTAGATACCAACCCGCCTTGAGAATCTGATCCAAGCTGCGCTTCTGTGTGGGCGTCGGCAGTGGCGAACCGGAGTCGATCAATTGTGCAAAGCCGAGGATCGCACTCAAGGGCGTGCGCAGTTCATGGCTCATGCTGGATAAGAAGTCGGACTTTGCCAGGTTGGCTTTCTCTGCCTCGGCCATGGCGTGATGCAATTCCAATTCGACTCGCTTACGCACCGAGTTATCGGTGCCGATCAACAGATAGCCGATGATGTCGTCATGGTCATCGCGCAACGCCGTGATCGACACAATGGCCGGGAAGCGGCTGCCATCCTTGCAGATGTAGGTCAACTCATAGCTGTCTTCGATGCCGCGCGAAGCTTTAAAGGCCAATGCCCCGAAGCCCGGCGAAATGGTGGTGCCGAGTTCCTGGCTTAGTGCCTGTGCGCGCGCCATGACCTCTTGCGGATCGTGAATGTCGCTGGGACTGATCTTGTTCACTACCTCGGCGGCGAGGTAACCCAACATACGTTCGGCGCCCACATTGAATAACTGGATGATGCCTTTTTCGTCGGTGGCGATAATCGAGAAGTTGGCACTGGTCAGAATCGCGTTCTGCAAGGCGCCGGTTTTGAGCAGGGCTTCCTGGCGCCGTACTTCAGTGAGGTTATCCGCATGATCGGTAACGTATGTCACAGCGGAATCGTCTAGAAGGTCAGTCACTGCCAGCCTCGGTAGGATTAATACAATGAAATAATAGTGCGCCTCGCTGCTGGAAGAAGGCAACACGATTTCATCTGCATGGGAATGTTCGGCGTCTTTAGTGAAGCACTCGCCTCTTATGAAGGCATTGCCTGTCAGCGTCCGTACGGCAACGCACATAGCGATGTTATAAATGGAGTAGGCGTGGCGCTTCCCTAAGTCGTGCGTTGGCCGCCGCGCCCGACTGAAGATGACCTAAGGAGAATGGCGCTTACTTAAGTCATCACTGTCAGGAAGCGTCCCTTCCCCCGTTCGACGGGGGAGGGAGCTTGTACGGCTTAAGTAAGTACCATTCGGCCTAAGTAAGCGCCATGGTTCCTAGCCGGGAAACGCGACCAACAAATCCGACAATTCATCGGCGTGCTCTTCTTCCACGGCCAATATGCCTTCCAGCATGCGGCGGGTGGTCGGATCGTTTTCGCCGAGGTATTGGATCGTGCCGCGATAACTGTCAATGGCGATGCGTTCGGCGACCAGGTTCTCGCGGATCATGCTCGCCAGGCTATCGCCTGCGACGTATTCGGCGTGACTGCGTTGAGTCAGTTCATTGGGCGAAAAGTCCGGTGCGCCGCCCAATTGCACGATGCGTTCGGCGAGTTGATCGGCATGCCCCAGCTCTTCGTTGGCATGGGCCAGAAATTCCTGCGCAACGCTTTTCGAATGAATGCCGCGCGCCATGAAGTGGTGGCGCCGATAACGCAGCACGCACACTAACTCCGTCGCCAAGGCGTCATTCAACAGTTTGATTACCTTCTCACGATCAGCGGTATAGCCGGCCGTTACTGCGCCATCGTCGAGATGTTCGCGAGCCTGTAATCGGATAACTTTCAGGTCGGTTGGTAGTATTTGACTAGCCATAGTGCTGGTTCCAATAGTGAACGTGGGGGAATCTCTCGGCGGCGCCAAGCGCTCATGACCAGCGCCAACGCCTACGATGCGGGCTAGATGCGCCCCAGCACCAATAGAATGATGACAATCACCAGGATGATGCCGAGTGTACTGCTGGGGGCATAACCCCAGCTACGCGAATGCGGCCAATTAGGCAGCGCACCTAGCAAGGCCAGGATTAGCACCACCAATAAAATAGTACCGATACTCATATGATTGTGCTCTGTGTATGTCGTACTGAAGATGTTGATCGACTAGTAAGCCCACACTCATGCTGCTGGGCTAGGTGCTTGCAGTCTGTGCGTTAGCGTACCTAGTGTGCAGTTTTAGCGGTTGCATGCGAACGACAGTTACTGCCTTATGCAGCAGCACCGCAGTGGCAATTCCGCTGCGCCGAAAAATAGTTCACCTGTCCGATGCTTTAAAGCGCAAGCTCTATAGCTGTACATCATGTACGGCAGCGCACAGAGCCAAGTGCGTGAGCGAGCTTAAAATTACGTACAAAGATTACGTACTAAAAAAGAAGATTAGTCGTTAATAGCACTACCGACTCTCCTTGGCCGCGAGTTGGGATTTCCACTGGCGACAGTCCAGAGGCCCAATCACAATCCGATGAGAGGTCCTATGGCCGTATTAAAACAGTCCACGCCCAGCAATCGTTTGATGGCTACGTTACCGGCATCTGTTTTGAAGAGCTGTGAGCGCGTCGACCTACAGTTCGCCGAGGTGTTGGCCGACTCCGGCGAGCCGATTAAGCATGTCTACTTTCCGATAGAGGGCTTCATTTCGCTGATCACTACGCTCGATAGCGGCGAGAAGCTGGAAGTAGGCATTGTCGGTGCGGAAGGTATGTTTGGTATGTCACTAGTGTTGGGTGTCAACGTGGCTTCGCACCATGCACTGGTGCAGGGGGCGGGCACGGCGTTGCGCATGAGTGCGGCGACCTTTGCGCGTCATTTGAAGAAAAACAGCGCCTTTCAAAATGACTTGCACCGCTATGTGTACGTGCTGATGTGCCAACTCGCGCAGACGGCTGCTTGCAGCCACTATCACGACATAGCGGCGCGCCTGGCGCGCTGGCTGCTGTTGACCCGCGACCGGGCGCACTCAGATCGATTTCATATGACGCATGAATTTCTGGCGTACATGCTCGGCGTGCGGCGGGTGGGCATTACCGAGGCCGCAATGGCGTTGCAAAAGCGCGGCTTGATCGAGTATCGACGCGGCCAGATTGTCATCCTGAACGGCCCCGGCTTGGAGAAGTCCTCCTGCAGTTGCTATAGGAGCGCTAATAACCTGTACGAACAAACCATGGGCATCAAGAGCGGCGGGTCGCGGCGTACCGCGAGTCGATGAGTGCGCATGTCAGCGGCAGCAATACTGCATCGTATTTTCAGTTTCAACACCGCTACTTCCCCCTGGAATACCAGCGTCGGCGGCAGCGACGAGCTGGTGCGCGCCGAGCTATTCAGCATCGAGCGGCTCGAACAGCACGCGACCACACTGGCGGTAGCCCAGCGCATCACTAGTAAGCGGCTGGTGCGACCTTCGTTGCAGGCGCGACTGCGGGATAACGAAGTTGTTTTGTTGGCGACGTACCGCGCCATTGCCGCGGCAGTCGCTGAGGGCCATGCCATCACGCCCGCCGCCGAGTGGTTGATCGACAACTATCACTTGGTGGAAGCCCAGACTCGTCAGATCAAGGACGACCTGCCGCCGCCTTTTTATCGGCAATTGCCCAAGCTCGCGGATGGACACCTTAGCGGCTATCCGCGGGTGTTTGGCATCGCCTGGAACTACATCGCGCACAGCGACAGCTTGTTCGATCCCGAAACCTTGCGGCGTTTTGTGCGTGCCTATCAGCAAGTGCAACCGCTGACCATCGGTGAACTGTGGGCGGTGGCAATTACCCTGCGAGTGGTGCTGGTTGAAAATCTCAGACGCGCGGCCGAGCGAATACTCGGTAGCCGCATCGCGCGTCAGCAAGCGGATCGAGTAGCCGATCAACTGCTGGGGGTTGACGGCCATGTCATCGATCCGGCCTTTATTGCAGATCCCGGTGCGCTGATCCGCCTGCATCAGCACGACGCGAAGTTCTTTGGGGTGTTCGTGGTGCAGTTGGTCAAGCGACTGCGCGATCAGGACCCGCGTGTGACGCCCGCATTGCTGTGGCTGGAGAATTTACTGACAGCGCAGGGCACCAGTTCCGACGCCATGGTGCGCGACGAGCACCAACGCCAGGGCGCATCGAACGTCACCGTGCGCAACATCATTACCAGTATGCGGCTGATATCCGATGTCAACTGGCCGGATTTCTTTGAGGATGTCTCGCTGGTCGATGCCGAGTTACGCGCCGCCACTGTCAACGCAACCAATGGCAGTAGCAGCTTCGCCGGTATGGATTTCGCGACGCGCAATTTGTATCGCAGCGCCATCGAAGAACTGGCGCGCGGCTCGACGCATACCGAATTGGACATTGCACGTTTGGTAGTTGCCGCGGCCAGCAGCAACGACACATCACTGCAACCCATTGATCCACGCGCGTGCGATCCGGGTTACTACCTGTTGGCGGGTGGACGACCGGCCTTCGAACGCGCAGTGGGCTATCGCGCACCATTGCGTCACTGGCTGAGTCGCTTCAACGCATCGATCGGACCGAGTGGTTACATTGGCGCCAACCTGTTGGTGACATTCATGGTGTTAGCCGTGCCGATGTGGGCGTTGCACATACGGCAAGTGGCGGGCTGGCAGTGGCTCGTGCTGGGCGTATTGGGTGTGGTGCCCGCCATCGATCTGGCGGTGGCATTGGTGAATCGCGCGGTCGCGCGTGGTTTTGGCGCGACTATGTTGCCGGGTCTCGAACTGCGTGCCGGTGTGCCCGCGGAGTTACGCACCATGGTGGTGGTACCAACGTTGTTGACCACGGTCGAAGACATCCAGGAGCAGATCGAACGTCTTGAAGTGCACTATCTGGCATCGTCGCACGGTGAACTACATTTCGCCCTGCTCTCGGATTGGAGAGATGCGGCAACCGAGAGTATCGACGGCGATGCCGAACTATTGCAGTTGGCGGTCGCCGGCATCAAGCGGCTGAATCTACTGCATGGTCAGGGCGCGAGCGGCGAACGCTTTTACCTGCTGCATCGGCGTCGCGTGTGGAGCGACGACCAGCAACAGTGGATGGGCTGGGAGCGCAAGCGTGGCAAGTTACATGAACTGAATCGATTGCTGCGCGGCGCAGTGGATACCAGTTTTATCGGGATTGACCAAAGCGCACACCCCCTGCCATCAGGGGTACGCTTTGTCGTAACGCTGGATGCTGATACGCGCCTGCCGCGTGAATCCGTCAGACGTATGGTCGGCAAGTTGGCGCATCCGCTTAATCAGCCCCGCTTCGATGCAGTTACCGGCTGTGTCGTGGAAGGTTATGCGGTATTGCAGCCGCGGGTCACGCCGTCGTTGCCGATTGGTCGCGAAGGTTCGTTATTTCAGCGCGTGTTTTCCAGTATGACCGGCATCGATGCTTACGATTCCGCAGTGTCGGATGTATATCAGGATTTGTTCGGCGCCGGTTCTTACGCGGGCAAGGGCATTTACGACATCGATGCATTTGAATCGGCATTGAGCGACCGAGTGCCGGAGGGCTCGCTGCTCAGTCACGATTTGTTCGAAGGCACCTTCGCACGTTCTGGCCTGGTTTCCGATGTCGAAGTGGTTGAGGAATTCCCCTCGCACTACGACGTGGCGGCAGCACGCACCCATCGCTGGGCACGGGGCGATTGGCAATTGCTGCCGTGGATATTAGGGCGAAGAGATGCCGCGCGGCCCGGTAGCCGTTCACTACCACTCATTGGCTTATGGAAGATGCTGGACAATTTACGTCGCACGCTCTCGGCGCCGGCGATGGTTGTGGCGCTAACGGCAGGATGGTTACTACCGCTGCCCGCTGCTCTCGCGTGGACAATATTTTTGCTGACGACCATTGCCTTGCCGGCCTTGTTACCGGTAGTCACCGCCATCGTGCCGCATCGACGCGGTATCACGGCGCACAGTCACTTGCGCGCCCTGGGAGCCGATCTATGGTTGGCACTGTTACAGATTATATTTAGCATCACCTTCCTGGCCCATCAAGCGTGGCTGATGATCGATGCCATCACGCGAACTTTGTATCGCCTATTCGTTAGTCACCGCAATCTGCTGGAGTGGACGACGGCGGCACAGGCTCAGCTCAGCACGCAACTCGCGCCGGTCGTACCCTATCGACGTATGATCGCCAGTGCGATTATCGCTTTCATTGCGTTGTTGCTGATTGCCTGGAAAGGGCAGGCCGCGCAGTGGTTAGCGTTGCCTTTTATTCTGTTGTGGCTGTTTGCGCCGGCCATCGCGCGCGCGATCAGCGTGTCGCCGCCGGTGGCAGGACGTTTAGCGGTATCGACCGAGGATGCGCTGTCGCTACGCCTGATAGCGCGACGTACTTGGCGCTACTTTGAAACCTTTGTGACCGCAGCCGAGCACATGCTGCCGCCGGATAATTTTCAGGAAGACCCACAGCCGGTAGTGGCGCATCGCACCTCGCCGACCAATCTAGGCCTGTATTTGTTGTGTGCCGTGAGTGCGCGCGATTTCGGTTGGGCCGGCATGCTGGATATTGTGGCGCGTCTGGAAGCGACGCTGGCGACCATGCATCGCCTGGCCAGATTTCGCGGTCATTTCTACAACTGGTATGACACTCGCGATCTGCGCCCACTGGAGCCACGCTATGTGTCGTCGGTGGATAGCGGCAATCTGGCGGCGCACTTGATTGCGGTGGCGAATGCGTGTCGCGAGTGGTGCGACTCTGAGGTGGATACGGCAGCACAACATAGCATCAGTATTGCCGGTGTTGAAGACGCCATGCATCTCATGCGCGCTGCGCTGCAGGCGCTGCCCGGCGAGCAGCGTACGCACACCATTACCATCAAGCATCTCCAGAATGCATTGGATGCACTCGGCAACGCGTTGCATCAGGTCACGGCAACTGCCGTTACTATGTCGCAACTAAACGCGATCAAAGTGCACGCCACGACCTTGGCAGACAGTGCACGCGCCTTGGTCAGCGAACCAGACGACAGCGCCTATCACGACATGCTCTACTGGGCGGAGGCCACGCTTAGATCGATCGATGGTTGGCAGCGCGATGTCATGCAGTCGGACGCCGAACGCCGCGTCTCACAACAACGCTTGCTGGCCATCGAAGCGGATGCACGCACCATGGCGCTGGCCATGGAATTTGATTTTCTGCTCGACCCGGAACGCAAGTTACTGTCCATCGGCTACAGCGCTACCGACGGTACGCTCGATCCCAGTTGTTACGATTTGCTGGCGTCGGAAGCACGGCTGGCCAGTTTCTTTGCCATTGCCAAGAACGATGTATCGACTCGGCACTGGTTTCGTCTCGGCCGTGAAGTGACCGCAATCGGTCGCGGCGCCGCGCTGATTTCCTGGTCTGGATCGATGTTCGAGTACTTGATGCCGTCGTTGGTGATACGCGCGCCAGTGGGTAGTCTGCTGGAGCAAACCAGTCGCTTGATCGTGCGTCGACAGATTGCTTATGGCGCAGCACAGGATGTGCCCTGGGGTGTTTCAGAGTCGGCATTCAGCGCGCGCGATCTCGAGTTCACTTATCAATACTCCAACTTCGGCGTGCCGGGTCTGGGCCTGAAACGCGGCCTGAGCGAGAACCTGGTGATTGCGCCGTATGCGACGGCGCTCGCGGCCATGGTGGACCCGGCCGCGGCCATGCTTAACTTTGCGCGGCTGTCCGCCGTCGGCGCGTATGGCCGATATGGTTTCTACGAGGCGCTCGACTACACGCGCGCGCGTCTGCCGGCGGGCTCACGCTTGGTTGTCGTGCGGGCCTTCATGGCACATCACCAAGGTATGAGCGTGGTGGCCATTGCCAATGTGTTATTCGACGGCCGCATGCGTGCGCGCTTTCATGCCGAAGCCAGCGTGCGAGCCACCGAACTGTTGTTGCAAGAACGCACCCCGCGCGATGTTTCCATTGCGCATCCACGCGCCGAGGAAGTGGCGACGGCGGCGCGCATCGGCAGCACGGATTTTCCGGAAGTGCGGCGACTGACTACGCCACACACGGCTACACCACAGACGCATTTGCTGTCGAATGGACGCTATGCCGTGATGCTCACCGGCGCAGGCTCCGGCTACAGTCGGTGGCGCGAGTTGGGGCTGACGCGCTGGCGCGAAGACGCTACTCGTGACGATGCCGGCAGCTATATCTTCTTGCGCGACGTGGCCGATGGCACTGTGTGGTCGGCGGGCTACCAGCCCAGCGGTGCGGAGCCGGATAATTACCAAGTAACTTTCACCGAAGACCGTGCCGAATTCCAACGTAGCGACGGCACGCTGACCACCACGCTGCACGTGGTGGTATCGACCGAAGACGACGCCGAGGTACGGCGGGTGTCGATCACCAATAGCGGTGACGGCGTGCGCGATATCGATGTCACTTCCTATAGCGAATTGGTGCTGGCGCCACCGGCGGCCGACCACGCCCATCCGGCGTTTTCCAAACTGTTTGTGCAGACCGAGTATGTCGCCAAGCTTGGCGCACTGCTGGCTACGCGCCGACGCCGCTCAGCAGACGAAGCACAGGTCTGGATGGCGCATCACGTGGTGGTGGAAGGCGAAGTGTTGGATCGTACTGAGTACGAGACCGACCGGGCGCGCTTTCTGGGGCGTGGTCGTGAAATCAATGCCGCGCTTGCGGTGGTGGATGGCAGGCCGCTGTCGAATACCGTTGGCACGGTGCTCGATCCGATTTTTGCGCTGCGCAATCGGGTGCGCATTCTACCGGGCGCGACCGTGCGTCTGTCGTTCTGGACCAGTGTGGCCGACTCGCGTGCTGCGGTATTGGACTTGTTCGACAAGCATCACGATGCCAATGCCTATATGCGCGCCGCTACGCTGGCCTGGACCCAGGCGCAGGTGCAGTTGCGTCACCTGGGCGTGACTGCCGAACAGACCAATCTGTTTCAGCGTCTGGCCGGTCATGTGCTGTATAGCAATGCGTCGTTGCGACCTGCTTCCGACAGCATTCAGCGGGGCGGCGGCACGGCTTCGGCATTGTGGGCGCAGGGCATTTCCGGCGATGTGCCTATTGTGTTGTTGCGCATTGATCATGTCGAAGACATCGACATCGTGCGCCAGCTATTGCGCGCGCATGAGTACTGGCGTCTGAAACAGTTGGCGGTTGATCTGGTGATTCTTAATGAGCGCGCGCCTTCGTATGTGCAGGACCTGCAGAATGCGCTGGATACCGTGGTGCGCATGAGTCAGTCGCGGCCGGCAGTGAACAGTGTTGCCGGCAATGCCAAGGGCGCGGTATTCGTATTGCGCACTGACTTGATTTCTGCAGAGACGCGCGTCGTGTTGTCCTCGGTCGCCCGTGTGGTGCTGCATGGCCAACGCGGCAGTCTCGCCGAACAGCTTGAGCGGCGCGCGGAAACTCCGCGAGCGCTGACGCAAGCCTTGGCCAACAAACCGCGTAAGTCGGTTGCCGTGCCCACTGCACCGCCGCGCGAGCTGGAATTCTTCAACGGCGTGGGCGGCTTCGACACGGATGGGCGCGAATACACGATTACGCTGGAGGTAGGGCAATCCACCCCCGCGCCCTGGATCAATGTAATTGCCAATCCCCACTTCGGGTTTCAAGTATCGGCCGAAGGTGGTGGCTACACCTGGGCAGTGAACAGTCGCGAAAACCAGCTCACACAGTGGGGCAACGATCCTGTGACCGACCGTCCTGGTGAAGTGCTGTATGTGCGCGATGACGACACCGGCGAATTGTGGGGCCCGACAGTTGCGCCTATACGCGACGATGTGGCGCCGTATGTGATTCATCACGGTCAGGGCTACAGCCGTTTCGCACATAGTGCGCATGGCATTGAACTTGAGTTGTCGATGTATGTGCCCATCGATGATCCCATCAAGATCTATCGACTGAAGCTGCGCAATCTTTCACCGCGTACGCGGCATTTGTCGGTGACGGCGTATGTTGAATGGGTACTCGGTACCTTGCGCGGGGCGGCAGCGCCCACCATTGTGACCGAGATGGATGCGCTGACCGGTGCGATGCTGGCGCGCAATCCCTGGAATATCGTGTATGGATCGCGCGTTGCATTTGCGGATCTAGCCGGACAACAAACGCAATGGACGGGTGATCGGCGCGAATTTCTAGGTCGCCATGGGCGACTCAACCAGCCTGCCGCATTGCTCGACGCCGCCCCGTTAAGCAAACGCACCGGTGCCGGTCTTGATCCCTGCGCTGCTTTGCAAGCAGCGCTGACGCTAGGCATTGATGAGCAAACCGAGATCGTGTTCCTGCTCGGCGAGGCTGCTTCGGTGAGCGATGCGCAGACCCTGCTGATGCGTTATCGAGCCTGCGATCTGGATGCGGTGCTGCGCACGGTTACAGACTATTGGGATGATGTACTTGGCACTGTGCAGGTCAAGACGCCGGATCGATCCATGGACATCATGCTGAATCGCTGGCTGTTGTATCAGACGCTGGTGTGCCGCACCTGGGCGCGTTCGGCGTTTTATCAAGCCAGCGGTGCGTATGGTTTTCGCGATCAACTGCAAGACGGTATGGCGCTGGCGGTGTCTCGCCCCGCGATTACTCGCGAACACTTGTTGCGCGCTGCCGGGCGACAATTTCCCGAAGGCGATGTACAGCATTGGTGGTTGCCACCGACCGGGCAGGGTGTGCGTACGCATATCTCCGATGATCGCATCTGGCTGGCATACGCCTGCATGCACTACCTCAACGTGACGGGTGATCTGTCGATTCTGGATGAGCAAGTCGCGTTCCTCGAAGGCGCAAAGTTGGAACACCATCAACACGATGCTTACTTCATGCCCACGGTTGGCGATGACACCGTCACCTTATTCGAACATTGCGCGCGGGGACTGGATGGCAGTTTGGCGGTCGGCGCGCATGGCCTGCCGTTGATTGGCACCGGCGATTGGAACGACGGCATGAATCGCGTCGGTGAACACGGTCGCGGCGAAAGTGTGTGGCTGGGATGGTTCCTGCACACCGCCCTTACCGGTTTTGCAGTCGTGGCCAATGCGCGCAACCAACCGGCACGCGCTGCGCAATGGGTAGTACATGCGTCGAGGCTTAGTGCATCGCTGGAACGCGAGGCCTGGGACGGCGCCTGGTATCGGCGCGGCTACTTCGACGATGGTACTGCGTTCGGTGCAGCGAGCAGTGATGAATGCCGCATCGATTCCATCGCGCAATCCTGGAGTGTGTTGTCGGGCGCTGCGAATCCAGCACGGGCAGCGCAAGCCATGGCCGCAGTCGATGCACAATTGATTCAGCGCAGCGATGGCTTGGCGCTATTGTTTACGCCGCCCTTCGATCGCACGCCGCTCGACCCGGGATATATCAAGGGCTATCCGCCCGGACTACGCGAGAATGGCGGTCAGTACACGCATGCAGCCACTTGGTCTGTCATTGCGTTCGCGAAATTGGGCGATGGCGACAAGGCGGCGGAATTGTTTGCGCTGCTCAACCCGATCAACCATACCAGCACGCGCACCGGTCTGCGGCGTTACAAGGTAGAACCGTATGTGGTGGCGGCCGATGTGTACTCCGTGGCGCCGCATGTGGGTCGCGGTGGCTGGACCTGGTACACCGGTGCGGCAGGTTGGCTGTATCGCGCCGGTCTTGAGAGTATTCTCGGCTTCCAGCAGCAAGGCGATCATCTAGTGCTCAGACCCTGCATACCGAAGTCCTGGCCCAGCGTCGAGATCAGCTTTAGGTATCGCTCGGCTCGCTACCAAATCGTGGTGGAGAATCCCGACTCGGTAAGCAGTGGCGTGATTCGCACCTTGCTCGATGGCGCTATCGTGCCTGGACAACGTATTCCATTGCGCGACGACGGCGTGACGCATCATGTGCAGGTAAGGCTTGGACAATCGCAACCTATCGAAGTAGATTTGACGCTATGACCGACATAACCCCCGATGCGTTGCGCGAAGCACTACAGTTCTTGATCAGAAGCGACATGCCGGATGAACCGAAGCGCATGTTGATCGAAGTAATCATGGAGTCTTTGGCGCAGAGGCAAGCGGCGGTCGCGATGCGCGACACAGCCACCAAGACTCACCCGGCGTGGCAGCCAACGGAAATTGAGCTTGCCACTACCTTGCTGCAAGGCCGGGTCGCGAAGAGCTGGCAAGACGCCGACGAGGGCGTGACGCGCCTGGTGCGGGAGTTACACCGCAATGCTGAGGATGTGCGCGCCAAAGCGATGGAGTTGGGCTTTGGGGTGGCCGTGGACTATCGCTTGGCGAAGCTGATTAGTATCAAGCCAGAGGACGCATGAAGGCGCGGGTAGATTGTGCCGCGCTATCAATGACTCGTTCCCTCCCCCGCATGCGGGGGAGGGGATAAATCAGGCAGCGCCTTGTGTTGCAACGTCACGGCGGCGTTTACGACGTATCCACGCTTCGAAATCGGAAACGT
>JANMSB010000462.1:0-2246 GCA_031388915.1 Pseudomonadota bacterium
GCCCAGGGTCACCGTAGTCAGATCGCCAAACATGTCTTCGGTAATGCCGAAGGTTAGGTTATCGGAAATGTAGTCGGTCTCCTTGCTGTTCATGAACGCGACGTTGTAAGTGGTTTTTACGCGCAGATTGGACACACCGCAATTCAATTGTTTGCGCTCTTCCTTCAGCTCGCTGGCGCCGCTGGTGCGCACATCGATTGAAGCGCCAGTGACCTTGTCGATTTCGTAACCGGCATCGGCCATGATGCTTTCGCCGAATTTTTTGCGTACCAGCCACGCCGGGCCTTGCACGGTAGTGTCGTCGCCTTGATAGACGTGGTACATGGCTTCGGCTTGATCTTCCGGCAACACGCCCGCTTGTGCAGTGATGGCAGTCATGCCCAGCAAACCAATCCACAGGCAGCGCAGGAACGTTTGTAACGGGATCAGTTTGCTGGTCATTATCAATGGCGTCGGTTGGTTAGGCGTCAAACTGCTACAAGCAACCGCAACCGCCGCCCGCTGCGCCGGTGGCACCATGTGCGCCCTCGCGCACTTCGCGAATGTGATTGGTGTAGGCACTGACGGCTGGTTTGCGATCATTCGACATCACTTCATCGGCCAGCGCGGCGCGCTCGTAGGGTTTAACCCACGGCTCTAACGAGCTGCATGCGCTGAGCGTTAGCACCAACAACACCAAGCCGAGACGACGCATAGATTATTCCTTCAGCAAGGCGCGAATCTGCGCCAGATATTGGGCTTCATCGCCGGGCTTGTAGCCGCGATGCAAGGCCCGCACATTGCCTTTGCGATCAATGAACACGGAGCTTGGCATGGCGCTCACTTCGTACAGTTTGCTGACTTTGTTGTCGCGGTCAAACGCGATGGGAAAACTGACCGGCACTTGCGACAAAAATTTCTGTGCATCAGTGGAGTCGGTGTCGACGTTCACGCCCAGCATGGTGAAGCCGGCAGCGCTGTATTTTTTGTAGATCTGATCCATCAGCGGCATTTCGGTACGGCAAGGTCCGCACCACGAAGCCCAGAAGTTGAGCATGACAACTTGGCCCTTAAGCTTGGCCAAATCAATGGCCTCGCCGGATTTGCTAGGTAGGTTAAAGGTGGGTGCGGCAGCGCTGCTGCTGGTGCCATTGGCGGGAGCCAGGCAGGCAATGGTCGCCACGCTGGCGCAGGCCAGGGACTTAAACAACTGGTTCAAACGTGAAGTGTTCATGCGGTCTCCGGTGGGGCGGTTCACGAACCGCCCCTACATACTCGTTAAAAGAAGAAGGTCAGTCCTAGACTCGCTTCAAGGTTATTGACGACTTTTTTCTTGCCGAGCAAATCCGTGTCGTACAGGTAATCCCGTACATCGAGATGCGTGGCCAGCCAGTCGGTCAACAAAATGCGATAACCAAACCCGCCATTGAGGGTGAAGCGGTCGTCGCCGGCGAAGCTGGTGGAGCCGGCGCCTACCACAAAATATAAGGCGGTGTTGTAAGCGCGATTCTCGCCAACGAACACTTCGCCGGGCAGAGCGTTCCAGCCGGCGGAGAGCGCGTAGTAGGAATACTTGCGGTCTTCATCGCTGAGCAGCTGGAAGAAGCCGAGCGATTCGGCGCTGGATTCACCCGCTTTGCTGAAACCCATCGAGCCTTCCAGGAAAAAGCTTTCGGTGACGTGATAGGCCAGGCGCGCGCCCGTGACTGCGTGACTGCCGAAGTCTTCTATGCCGATAACGCCGCCATAAGCACCCAGCTCGAAGTTTTCGCCGTCGATGCCCGGAGTTTTGACCTTGCGGCGCTCGATCTTGGGATCGATCACCGGTTCGGTCACTGTAGCCGTGGTCGGGCCGGTGGCATTGTCTACCACTGCTAACGTGCCAGCGTCGTTGCTAGGCGTGTCGTCCCGCCCAAACAGGGCGCAACCGCTGCTGGCCATGGCAAGCAGGGGCATCAGAAGAAAAAGGCGAAGCCTGCTTTCCATTCGTTGGTTTCCTCGTTTTCGTCACGACTGGTGTAAGTGTAATTGGCGTGATATTCGGCCCGCGCGATAAAGCGCCGGCTGATGTAGGCGCGCACCCCCACGCCAACATAGCTAAGTTGATCGGTGCTATCGACTTCCTGCACTTGGGTAGTATGCGGTGAAGTATGAATCATGCCTGTGCCCACTGAAAAATAAGGGCTGTAGCGCAACTCCGGGAACATGGTGTGTGTGACGTCTACCGTAGCCAGTTCCGCGTTGGTGATGTTGCCCAGGGCATTGCC
>JANMSB010000383.1:0-13038 GCA_031388915.1 Pseudomonadota bacterium
CCTCTTCCTTTCGGTTCGCAGCGGAGCCATACTGCAAAATCCGGGCCGCCAACCGGCTCACCGGCAAAGACTGCATCCACACCGTACCGGGCCCGCGCAGTTGCGCAAAAAACAGCCCTTCACCGCCGAACACCATGTTGCGGACGCCCTTGACAAACTGAATGTCGTAGTCTATCCGGTGGGTAAAAGCGACGATGCAGCCCGTATCCACGCTTAGGGTCTCGCCCACCGCCTGTTCGCGCCGCAGGATGTAGCCGCCCGCGTGTACGAAGGCCATGCCATCGCCTTCCAGTTTCTGCATGATGAAGCCTTCGCCGCCGAACAGGCCGGTGCCCATTTTCTGGTTGAAGGCAATGCCTAACGACACGCCGCGCGCTGCACATAAAAAACTGTCTTTCTGGCAGATGAGTGTACCGCCGATGTCACTGAGTTTGATCGGCACGATATGACCTGGATACGGCGCGGCGAAGGCGACGCGACGTTTGCCATTGCTTTCGTTGTGAAAGATGGTGGTGAACAACGATTCGCCGGTGAGCAGGCGCTTGCCTGCGCCCATCAACTTACCGAGCAGGCCACTTTGTTGCGACTGGCTGGAACCGTCGCCGAAGATGGTGTCCATCTCGATGCCGTCCTGCATCATCATCATGGCACCGGCCTCGCCGATGGCCGCCTCGCCGGGATCGAGTTCTATCTCGATATATTGAATATCGTCACCAAAAATTTCGTAGTCGATGACATCCATCGCCATGGTCGGTTGCTCCGATTAAAAACATGAGTTGAGAAAAGACGCTTCGAAGGCCGCAGGCCTTCGAAGCGTCTCAAAAAATACCTGACAGTACGCGGCAATTATAGCCGCGAAATATTTCACCGCGCCTGTTCTAGCACGGAGCACACCGCTGCCGCGCCTTGCAACAAACGCGGAGTGGCACGGGTGGTGGTGTCGGGTGAGACCACGTAGACATGATTTTGTTTAACTGCCTTGATGTGTGGCCACAAACGCCAGTCCTGCCGCACTTGCTGTAGCGTGCCGTCGGTGGACAGAATGACATCGGGGTTGGCGTTGAGCACCGCCTCCACACCCACTACTGGCGCAAGTTGATTCAGATCGGCAAACACATTGTGTCCGCCACACAAGCTCAACACTTCGCTGATTACATGCCGACCATTCACGGTGTACAGCGGCTCGCGGTTCACTTGGACGAACACGCGCAGTGGCGCGCGCTGCGCATAACGATCACGCAAGGTCTGCACGCCCTGCGCAAACGCCTGTGCCGCTTGTTGCGCCTGCGCTTGTCGGCCAGTTAATTCACCAATACGCAGCAGCGCCGTACCCACATCACTTAAGTGCTGCACCTCGATACTTTCCACGCGCAAACCCAATGTCTTGATTTGCTCCACCGTGGTCGCTGGTGTGCCCGTCGTCCACACCAGCACTAGATCGGGTTTCAACGCGAGTAGCTTTTCCATATCAACCCGAAACGCATCGCCGACGCGCGGAATCTGTTTCGCCGCTGCGGGATAGTCGGCGTATTCGACGGTTGCCAACAAAGCGTGTTCGGCACCGACGGCGTAGATCAGTTCGGTCAGGCCAGGAGCGAGGGAGGCAATGCGCTGGGCGGGAGCTGCCCTCTCCTCACTGCCGCTTGCGGGGGAGAGGGTGTCCTGACGCCCACAACCCGCTGCTAGAGCCAGCAGCAAACACAGCAAGCAATAACGCATTCTTACTGCCACGCCCGCAGCAGCGCGCGCAGCCGCAGCCAGTCGAAACTTTCACCCGGATCGATCTTGCGTCCAGGCGCGACATCGCTATGGCCGACAAGGCGCTGCAAAGACAGCGCCGGATACGCGGCACACAACGCCAACACTACTCGCGCCAGCTCGCGATATTGTTCGGCTTCATACGGCGCATCATCACTGCCTTCCAACTCGATGCCGATCGAAAAATCGTTGCAGCGTTCGCGACCGCAGTAATTCGAAACACCGGCATGCCAGGCGCGTGCGTGAAACGGCACGTACTGCACCACTTCGCCATCGCGACGAATGAGCAGATGCGACGACACCTTCATACCTTCGATCTGCTTGAAGTAGGGATGCGCATCCCACGGCAGGGTATTGGTGAATAATTGATCGATCCACGCACCGCCATATTCACCGGGTGGCAGGCTGATGCCATGCACAATCAACAAATCAACCGGCATACCGGCGGGACGTGCATCAAAATTTGGCGAAGCCACTTGGCGCACGCCCGATAACAGACCGGAGGCGGTGTCGATGCTGTAATTCACTGGCTGGCTCATAAGCGGCGATCATGCATGTTTGCCGCTCGACGTGCCAGCCGTAGGGGCGGACCTGTGACCTCGGGGAATGGTTTATCCACGTGTCCGCCCGTCTTGCTCAGGTGGCCACTCAAAGCAGGGCGGACACATAGGTCCGCCCCTACACTGCGGATCCCGTCACCCGGTGTTCTTTGGCACAATGTCGGCATCGCAAAACTCAGGTAACCCGTGAACACCTTTCAAACTGATCTCATCAACCGCGATCTCGCCCATGTGTGGCATCCGTGCACGCAGATGCGCGACCACGCACTTGGCGATCAGGCCATACCCATGATTCCCATCAAACGTGGCGACGGCGTGTGGCTGGAGGACTTCAACGGCAAGCGCTATCTGGATGCCATCAGCTCGTGGTGGACCAATCTGTTTGGTCACGCCAACCCGCGTATCGGCGCGGCCATTAAGCAACAACTGGATACGCTGGAACATGTGATGCTGGCCGGCTTCACGCATGAACCGGTCATCAAACTTTCAGAACAATTGGTTAAACTGGCGCCGCCCGGATTAACGCGCTGCTTCTACGCCGACAATGGCTCATCAGCCATTGAAGTCGCCGCCAAGATGAGCTTTCACTACTGGCACAACCAGGGCAAACAGCGGAAGCGCCGTTTCATCACGCTAGAGAACAGTTATCACGGCGAAACCTTGGGTGCGTTGGCACTGGGCAATGTCGAGTTGTACAAGCAAATTTATCAACCGCTGCTGATGGATGTGATCACCGCGCCCTCGCCGGATTGCTTCAACCGCGAGGCCGGTGAGACTTGGGAAGCCTATTCACGCCGCATGATCGAACCGATGCGCGTGGTGTTAGCACGTCACGCCGATGAAGCCTGCGCGGTGATCGTCGAACCGCTGGTGCAGTGCGCCGGCAACATGCGCATGTATCACCCGGTGTATCTGAAACTGTTGCGCGACGCCTGCGATGAGTTCGGCGTGCACTTGATCGCCGATGAAATTGCCGTGGGTTTTGGCCGCACCGGAACTATGTTTGCCTGCGAGCAGGCTGGCATTCGTCCCGACTTCATGTGTTTGTCGAAAGGACTGACGGGCGGCTATTTGCCGCTGTCTGCCGTGCTCACCACCGAACCGGTGTACCAAGCGTTTTACGATGAGTACGCCAGCTTGCGCGCCTTTCTGCATTCGCATAGCTACACGGGTAATGCGCTGGCGTGTGCTGCTGCGCTGGCGACACTGGACATCTTCGCCACCGAACCGGTGATTGAGCGCAACCGCGTATTGAGCGAGCACCTACGTCAAGCCACCCAAGTGTTAAACGAACACCCACACGTCGCCGAGGTGCGGCAACACGGCATGATCTGTGCTGTGGAAATGATCAAGGACAAGAACACGCGCGAACCGTATCCCTGGCAGGAACGGCGCGGCTTGCGTATCTATCGGCATGGCTTGCAACAAGGTGCGCTGTTACGTCCTATTGGCAACGTAGTGTATTTCATGCCGCCGTATGTGATCACGCCGCAGGAAATCGATTTTTTGGTGAACACGACCAGACAAGGCATCGAGTTAGCCACATGCGATTGACCAGAATTTATGCACCGGACCCGTTAACCACCGGCATCGAATTCACACTACCGGCGGGCGGCGCTTATCACGTGGCGCGCGTGCTGCGTTTGCGCGCCGGTGCAGCATTACTGGTATTCGATGGCACCGGGAACGAGCATCGTGCCGAAGTCAGCAGCATCAATGGCGACAAAGTTCAGGTACTAATCGGCGAACGTGTGCACGGCGTGGCGGAGTCCAATCTGCAAATCACCTTGGTGCAAGGTATCTCGCGTAGCGAGCGTATGGATTGGACCTTGCAGAAAGCTACCGAATTGGGCGTGAGCGCGATTGCACCGGTGCTGACTGCACGTAGCGTGGTTCGGCTGGATGAAAAGCAAGCTGCCAAGAAACAAGAACATTGGCACGGCATTGTCATTGGCGCCTGCGAACAAAGTGGTCGCAGCGTATTACCTAAGGTGCAAACGCCAGTGCGTCTACGCGACTATGTGAGTAACACGCGCAAAGACGGCATGCGCTTGGTGCTAAGTCCCACCGCCCCGGCTTCACTAGCCGGACTCAGTAGCCTATCCACCAAAGTCGAGCTACTAATTGGTCCGGAAGGCGGCCTTGATGACGATGAATTATTACTGGCCGAGAAATCCGGTTTCACACCGGTGCGACTAGGACCGCGCGTGTTGCGTACCGAGACAGCTTCTGTAGTGGCGCTGTCGGTGTTGCAAGCGTTGTGGGGGGATTTGCAGTAGTCCGCGCTTGGCAGCGTCATCGTGAACCGGTAACCTGCGGCGTCCCTGAAACAAAGTATTCCGACCCCATGTCAGACACCAATCCCGGCGGCCTTGCCCCTCTACCCAGATTCATTTTCTTCTCGCGCTGGCTGCAATTACCCCTGTACCTGGGGCTGATTGTCGCCCAAGGCGTCTACGTCATCCTGTTCATTAAAGAACTGATACACCTGATCGAAGGCGCCACCAGCCTCAACGAGCAGCAGATCATGCTGATCGTGCTCGGCCTGATCGACGTGGTCATGATCTCCAACCTGCTGATGATGGTCATCGTGGGCGGCTATGAAACCTTCGTTTCACGCATGCGGCTTGAGAAACATCCTGATCAACCGGAATGGTTGAGCCATGTGAACGCCAGTGTGCTGAAGGTGAAGCTGGCCATGGCAATCATTGGCATCTCCTCCATTCATCTGCTGAAGACATTCATCGGCGCCAATATGCTGGATGGGCTGCCTTTATGCGGCACCCCCGCAGCTTTCGCGGCAGTCGAGGCTGCGAAGGCCGCTGTGTGGATGGGCAAGACCTGTAGCGAATTCACCGCCACTGGCGTGATGTGGCAGACCATTATTCATGCCATCTTCATTCTGTCGGCCATCGGCATCGCGTGGACCGATAGATTGATGCAGAGCGACCATGCCAAGGCGAAAGCGGCGCACTAAACAGTTGCGGCGTGCAGTAAGTCGCGCCGCGAAGCCTCTCGACCTAGCCCCGCATCTCCTCGCTAATCATCTGTTCCAAGCGCTCGAAGTCCGGAATCAACGGCACTTCGTTGATCATGCGCACTTGGCACAACACCGGTTGACGATCAAAGAAGGGCTGATTGGGATCGGGCTTGACGATGTCAGGGCCCAAACGCACCAATTGCGGGAAGCCTTGGGTGACCATACCGAAGTAACCGCTAGTGAGTTTGCCGCTGATGGCAACACAAATAATGATGCGAGTGCGGCCGCCGGCGATGGGTATCAGTTTGCCGCAGGTGGCTTCGAACGAAATCACCGGTATGACGCGGCCATTCCAAGTGATGTTACCCAAGTACCATTGCGGCGCGTTCTCGACACCCTCCGGTTGTTGCCACGTCACTACTTCGGCAACACAGGCGCGCGGCACCAATAGGCGTTCGTCACCGAGCGGCACTAGCAGGCTGTAGAGTTCATCAGTTACGGCATTCATCTGTGCTTGCTTCCGTCGTAGGGACGGGTTTCAAACCCGGCCTTGCCTTTGTGGTTCAGAAGGCGGGTAAACGCGGCGGACCGCTAAACCCGCCCCTACCGATTGAATCAACCCGCCACCTGCCTACGACGCTTCGCATGCACCAACGGCTCAATGGCATCCAGCAATTGGTTTTCCTGATACGGCTTGCCGAGATAGTCGTTCACGCCGATTTCAATGGCGCGGGCGCGATGCTTTTCGCTGACGCGCGAGGTGATCATGACAATGGGAATATCGGCGAGACGCGCGTCGCCACGTACTTGAGTAGCCATTTCATACCCATCCATGCGCGGCATCTCGATATCCAGCAGGATCACATCGGGAAGGTGTTCTTGCAAAATCTCCAGCGCATCGATGCCGTCTTTGGCGGTGAGCACGCGCATGCCATGACGCTCCAGCAAGCGTTGCGTCACCCGGCGCACGGTGATCGAGTCGTCCACCACCAGCACAAAGGTGCGGCGATCTTCGCCACGCGCAGCTAATTCGCTGGCCGGCCGGGCACGCCATTCGGAACGCACCAAGGCGCCCATGTCCAGAATGATCACCACGCGACCATCGCCGAGGATGGTGGCGCCGGAAATGCCACGAATGCTGGACACCTGCGGTCCCACCGACTTCACCACGATTTCGCGATTGCCAAGTAATTCATCGGTCACCAAGGCCGTGGAATGTTCACCGGCCTTGATCAGCACCACCGGTACTTCGCCGTCAGGCAACACCGACGGACCAGCATCGATGAACGCACCCAAGTGTTGGAATTTATACAACTGACCGCCGTAGTCGAAGCTCGGCGCGTCTTGCTTCAGATGCGCCGCCACTTCGGCGTGCGGCAGCCGCACCACGCCTTCGACAGTGGGCAACGGCAAGGCATAAATTTCGTTCTCGCCGACACGCACCAGCAACGATTGGCTGATGGCCAAGGTGAACGGCAAACGAATGACGAACTTGACGCCTTGGCCAAATTTGCTTTCGGTAAACAAGGCGCCGCCGAGCTTTTTGATTTCGGTGACCACCACATCCATACCCACGCCACGACCGGCATGCTGAGTGATGGTGGTAGCGGTGCTAAAGCCCGGCTCTAAAATCAACTGCAAGGCCTCTTCATCGGTCAGAGCCCGATCACCGGAAATCAATCCCTTGGCGCGCGCTTTTTCACGCACTGCGTTGACATCAATGCCGCGTCCATCGTCCTGCAGCGTGATCACCATTTCGGTACCTTCGCGATGCAGGTTGACATTGATCGTGCCACCTTCCGGTTTGCCGCGACTCACACGTTCTTCCGGCGATTCGATGCCATGCACCACCGAGTTACGCAGCATGTGTTCAAACGGCGGCAGCATGCGTTCCAACACCTGGCGATCCAGCTCGCCGCCGGCGCCGCTGATGTTGAGCTCAACGCGCTTACCGGTGTCGGTTGCCACCTGTCTGACCAAGCGTGTCAACCGTTGTGCGTGACGCGAGAACGGCACCATGCGCGTACGCATCAAACCGTTCTGCAATTCGGTCACCACGCGCGCCTGTTGCAGCAACAAGTTCTGCGCCTCGCGTGTCATGGTTTGCAGCAAGCCCTCAATGGAATCCACGTCGCTGACCGACTCGGCCAAGGCGCGCGAAAACTGTTGAAGGGTGGAATAACGATCCAGCTCCAGGGGATCGAAATCCTCACGATCTGTGGAATCGTCCTGATGTTTGTGCAGGATCTGCGCTTCGGTTTCAATTTCCAGTTTACGCAGCTGATCCTTCAAGCGCGTCACCGTGCGGTCGAGTTCGGAAAGGTTGAACTCCAGCGACGACACCTGCTGCTCTAAGCGCGATCGCAAAATACTGACTTCACCGGCGTTATTCAGCAGGTTGTCGAGCAACTCGGCATCGACGCGCGCGACTTCGCCGCGTTCTTGCGTGGGCTGCACGCGCCCCGGCGGTAACGCAGTAACTGCCAACGGCGTAGGCTCAACCACTTCGGCCACAGCAGGTGGCGATACAACTTCCGACAACGTGGGCGGTTCATACGATACGAACTGTTTGCTGACCGGCTCTGCAACAACGACGGGCGGTTCTTCCGGCAACACCAACTGCGGCACTTGCATCGTGTCCGGCAATTCGAAGTCGATGGTGGATTCGATGTGTGGCGCAATAAACGGTGCGTAGGTGTCTCGCGTTAATTCTGCGCCGCCAAATTCCGCAGCGACTTCCTGCACTTCTTCTACTTCTGTCGGCGCTGCCACTTCCGGCTCAGAGAAGGCAGACAGATCAATATGCTCTTCATCGACCGCCACCGTTATTTCATACGCGGCGATTGGCTCAGGAATAACCTCCACGACTACCGGCTCGATAGGTGCAACCACCGGCACTTCAGCGACTGCAACAACTGATTGCTCCACGACCACCGGCACTGCCGGCAACACTTCACCACGGCCCAGCGCCTTGATGCGTTGCATCAGGTAGCTTGCCGGCTTGACGCGCCGGCCTTGATTGACCGCATCGCGCATGTGATTCAGCTCATCGAGACTGGACTGCAACAGCGCGAATACATCCGGCGTGGCGGGCGCCGCGCCGTGTTCAACCAACTCCATGAAAGATTCCAGTTCGTGACTCAGATCGCCCATGGCACGGATACCCGCCATACGCGCGCCGCCCTTCAAGGTATGCAAGGCGCGCTTGAGTTCATGCGCATGGTGGTCATTGCTGCGATCGCCCTGCCAGCCTTGCAACGACTGATCGGCGGCTTCCAGCAATTCGGTCGCCTCTTCGGTAAAAATTGCCGCGACGTCGGCATCGAACTCTTCATCCATGCCGGCCTCGTCCATCTCTGTCACGGACTCATCCATCGGCGCCACACTGGCTGCGGGCGACATGTCAGCGACGAACGGAGTCGCGACATTCGGCTCACGATTGGTGTCCAGTTCATCCAACGCCGGCGCCGTAAAGCTGGCCGCCCAGGCAGCGGTCTCGACAATGGTATGCGGCTCGGGTTCCGGTTCGATGGCGATTGGCTCGGGTTCTGCCTGCATGGTTTCGTCGATGAACAGCGCTTGTCCATCGTTGTGGGTTGACACTGCCGGCGGCTCGGATACAACCGGTTGCGCGCCATTGGACAGAATTTCCGACAAGGGCTGGCTCAACAGCATTTGCAGATCGTCGGTGGTCAGGTTGATCCACTCTTCATCTTCCGCAGCGGACTCCTCCACCGTGTACGCACCATCGGCGTTGTCATAGGTGTTGGCGTCCGCTTCGGATAGCAACGACGTCGGCATAATGCCGGTGCCTTCCGGAACAGCACTGCGCGCCGTCAACTCGCCATCCAAGCGTTGCTCCAACACTTGCAGGCGGTTGGTGATATCCACCTGCGAACTGAAGAACACCGTGTTTTCGTTGATGTTGGCGAGAATGTATTCGATCGCGGTCACCGAATCTTTCAGCACTTGCAGGCCATCGACCGGCAAGGCTGCGCCGTTGTCGTACAGCTTGCGTATGTAGTGATTCAGTGGTTCGGCGATCTTGATACCTTGCCGCGCACCGGCGGTTTTGGATGCGCCGCTTAAGGTATGGCAGGAACGATGCAAAGATTCGGTCACCGCATACGGCGGCAAGGCGTTATCGCAATGGGCAATGTAATCGCGAATTTCTGCCAGATGACCGGCGACTTCTTTGGCAAAAATATCGTGCAACGACGGATCGATAGGCACCGCATTGGATTCAGCGACCGGTATCGGTTCACTCACCAACTGCGCGTGGCGAGCAGTGGACTCAGTGGGCGTGGAATGTCGTTCGGTGGCCGTGACAACCGTCTCTGTGTGCGTAACAGACCCGCGCATGCCTGCCAAAGCACGTGCCTGTGCGATCAACGGCGCAACGAGGGTGTCGGGCGGACGGCCCACTTCCAATTGCTCAACCAATTGCGGCAGCACCGCCACCGCTTGGCGCAACAGCTCCATCATCTCCGGCGTGCGCTCCAAGGTCTTGCTGATGACTCGATTGAGCAGGCCTTCGATCGACCAAGCAAACTCGCCAATCAGTTGTGCGCCCACCAAGCGGCCACTGCCCTTAAGCGTATGAAACGAGCGGCGCAGATTGTTCAGCGCATCATCATCAAGTGGGTTGTCGTCCCAGCGCGGCAGCAACGAGCGCAGCTTGGCGATTTCATCGCGGGCTTCTTCGATAAACAGCTCTAAGAATTCGGGATCGGCCTTGTCCGGCGGACGCACCAATACCGGCGGCAAATTCGCCTCGGCAGCAGCATGAGCGCCCCGCTCGCCCACGGACGTGAGCACATGCGTGGCAGTCACATTCGTCGCGGTGGCATTCAACACCATCGTACGTTCGGTATCGGTCGCGCGTTCACGCGACAGCTCTGCTTGCGGCGTCAGCGCCAAGGTCGCTTCGGGAGAAGCTGAAGTCGGCATATGCTGGGGAATGCGTTGCAAGCCGGTAGCGTCGGCGCCGAGCGCATCCAAGGCGCGCAAGCAACTATCGGCATTGTCGAGCATGTACCAAGGATCGCTGCGCCCGGCCTGCAAAGTCTCCAAGTAGTATTCGACCGCAACAATGGCATCGGCGAGACGATCCATTTTCTCGGACATTTGCGGCGCCACATCTGGCCGCGCGTAACGCGCCAAGGCCTTGCGAATGCGTTCGGACACTTCCACGGCGCGCGATTTGCCTAACATCAGCAAGCCGGCGGTAATGCCGCGCATCAGATGCGGTATTTGATCCAGCGCCTGCGCTTCGCCGGGTTTTTCCAGCGCAAACGCAATCGCTTCCTTGATGCGCGCCATGTTGACAATACACTCGCGCAACACTGCTTCGGACACCTGCCTGAATTCGATGTCTTTGTCGGCTGATTTATCTGGTGTCGCGACTTCACCGCTGGCATCGATGGCGCTCGGCGCCGCCGTGGGCATGATCAACCCCACCAACTGCTCGTCGAGACTGTCTTCCACATTGATGAGCGTAGCGGCCATGGCCAGCAAGCTGGCTTCGTCGGGTTGGGTGCCCGCTTGCACCAACTGTTGTAAATGCGTGGTTCGCTGCTGCACTCGTTCGCGCAGTTCGCCCAAACCCAACACGCCCAGGGTATCGCCGATTTTTTTCAGCAACTCCAATTGCGGAACAAGCTCTTCTAACTGCGTGCTGCCGCGGCGTACGAAAATATCCAACGCATCTTTAACGCGCGCCAGATCTTCCTTGATGGCGCTGGCAACGGTGCGCATCAGCTTGATGGACGGCGCCGATAAACTCTCGCGAGCAGCCTCAATCTGTTCATCCACCGGCAGTAGCTCGTGCAACCGGAACGAAGCACGCACCGCCGTCACGCGCGAGCCGTCGCTGGTAGCGCGCGCCACGTAGTACAAAAGATTATTGAGCAGATCCAGCGGTGGTTGATCGCAATAGTGCTGCTCGCCCTGCTCATACAAACGCTTCATCTGCCGATCCGCCTGACCCAGCAGGCGCTTGACCGACGCGGTGCCGTCCAAACCCTTGTCGCGCAACGCTTCAATCACCGCACCAACTACCCACCACAGTTGAAATACCGGTTGGGTAGTAGCAACTTGTTCGAGCTTCTCGGCGGCACGCGCCAGGATTTCCAGATTTTGATCGGCGCGTTCGCCCTTGATCCAGCCCAACAATCCCAGTTGGAACCGCGTGCGCATTTTGCGCGACCAAAGCCCCACCGACATCGCCGGCTCGCCCGATGCGGGCGTCACTGGATTGGCCTGTTTGTCCGAGCTGAGATTGAGCAATAACAGCGTGCCTTCGGAAAGCAGCGGATGACCGCGCACCGCACGCAAATCGTTCAGCAACGGCAACAACACCAAGGCCATATCGCGGCCGCCACCCAACACCCGTTCCAGATAGGTGGGTAGTTGCACCATGGCGCGCATCAAGGCATCCAGGCCTTCGGCGAGATGCCGTTGTTCGGCGAGATGGTCTATCAGGTATTGCGCCAGCTGCTCCATCTCTTCGACCAGCAGCGCCGCACCGAAGACTTCTGCCAAACGCAGCGCGCCGCGCACCTGCCGTAGATGCGCGCGACATTTGGCCAGCGCTTCGACGTGATCTTGCTGCTCGCCAAATAACTCCAACGCCGCCCGTGCGTCGTTAAGTTCGTTATTCAATTCGCGCGCGACCACATGTAGGGTCTGCGTCGATACCTCACTCATGAGTGCGGTGCTCCGTTGCTGTCATGGTGTTATAAAAATTCAGACTGACAGTCCACTAACTTTTTTCTCGACGCTCGCAGCCGGAGGCGTAGCACGCGCCTTACCTCCGCTCTCCCCTGCTGGCGTCGCGCTAGCAACCGGCTGCTTGGTTGCCGCTTCAGGCAGGCGAAAACCCGCCACCGACTTACGCATCAAGCCTGACAACTGCGCCAACTTACCGATCGAAGTTGACGTCGCCGCGCTGTTATCCGCCGTCTGGGCGCTGATCTCGCGCAACACGTGCATGTTGCGCGCAATGTCTTGCGCCGATTCGGATTGCTCACGGGCGCTGGCAGAAATGTTTTGCACCAGTGACGCGATCTGATTCGATACTTGTTCGATTTCTTCCAACGCTGCGCCGGCGTTCTCGGCCAGCAAGGCGCCGCCGACCACATCGGTGGTACTGCGCTCCATCGACACCACCGCTTCGTTGGTGTCTGCTTGGATCGTGCGCACCAGCACTTCAATTTGTTTGGTGGCTTGCGCGGCACGTTCGGCCAAACGCTGCACTTCATCGGCCACTACCGCAAAACCGCGACCGGCTTCGCCAGCCATGGAGGCTTGAATGGAAGCGTTCAACGCCAGGATGTTGGTTTGCTCCGCCAAGTCGTTGATGAGTTCAACGATGTTGCCGATTTCCTGCGAGCTTTCGCCCAGACGCTTGATGCGTTTGGATGTCTCTTGAATGGTCTCGCGTATGGTGTTCATGCCGTCGATGGTGCGACGCACGGCGTCCGAACCCTTGTGTGCGATGTCCACCGAATGCCGTGCCACGTCGGAAGAGCGTTCGGCATTACCGGACACCTCTTCCACCGACGAGGCCATCGCCGCCACCGATTCGGATGCGGCGACCACCTGCTTGGATTGCTGCACCGACGCTTTGGCCAAGTGGCCGGCAGAGGCCAGTGCTTGCCGCGCCGAACCATCCAAGGTCACCGCGGTTTTATTGATGGTCGCGACCAAGCCGCGCAAGGCTTCGATGGCGTAGTTGAT
>JANMSB010000463.1:0-19873 GCA_031388915.1 Pseudomonadota bacterium
GTGGACAAGCTCAACTCAAAGGCGTGGCCGGTACCTGGAAGGATCTCACCGACTCGGTCAACTCCATGGCGTCGAATCTGACTGGCCAAGTGCGCAACATTGCCGAGGTGGCGACCGCGGTAGCGCAGGGTGATCTGTCGAAGAAAATCACTGTGACCGTGTCCGGCGAAATTCTGGAGCTCAAAGAAACCATCAACACCATGGTGGATCAGTTGCGTTCCTTCGCCGGTGAAGTGACACGCGTAGCGCGTGAAGTCGGTACTGAAGGTCGTCTTGGCGGTCAGGCACAAGTGCCTGGTGTAGCCGGCACTTGGAAAGATCTCACTGACTCGGTCAATTCCATGGCCGGCAACCTGACTGCACAGGTGCGCAACATTGCCGAAGTATCCACCGCTATCGCCAATGGCGATCTATCGCGAAAAATCACCGTGGATGTACGTGGCGAAATTCTGGAGTTGAAAGAAACACTGAATACCATGGTCGATCAGCTCAATCGATTCGCGTCGGAAGTAACGCGTGTGGCGCGCGAAGTGGGTACGGAAGGCCGATTGGGTGGGCAGGCGCAGGTGCCGGGTGTCGCCGGTACCTGGAAGGACCTCACCGACAACGTGAACTCGATGGCCTCTAACCTGACCGCTCAAGTGCGCAACATCGCCGAAGTGACTACGGCCGTCGCGCGCGGCGACTTGTCGCGTACCATCACCGTGGACGTGAAGGGCGAAATTCTGGAATTGAAGAACACCATCAATACCATGGTGGATCAATTGAATGGCTTCGCCGGCGAGGTGACACGTGTGGCGCGCGAAGTAGGCACGGAAGGCAAGCTCGGTGGTCAGGCGCAGGTACCGGGTGTCGCCGGTACCTGGAAGGATCTCACCGACAATGTGAACTCGATGGCCGGCAATCTGACGGCGCAAGTGCGCAACATCGCCGAGGTGGCCACTTCGATTGCCAACGGCGATCTATCGCGCAAAATTACCGTGGACGTGCGCGGCGAAATCCTGTTGTTGAAAGAAACGCTCAACACCATGGTGGATCAGCTGCGTTCCTTTGCCGGTGAGGTGACGCGCGTGGCGCGCGAAGTAGGCACCGACGGACGATTGGGTGGACAAGCAGTGGTGCCAGGGGTTGCCGGTACCTGGAAAGACTTGACTGATAACGTCAATCTGCTCGCGGCAAACTTGACCACACAGGTACGTAATATTGCTGAGGTGACTACCGCAGTGGCGCGCGGCGACTTGTCGCGCAAGATCACCGTGGACGTGAAGGGCGAAATTCTGGAGCTGAAAAACACCATCAATACCATGGTGGATCAATTGAACGGTTTCGCCGGCGAGGTGACGCGCGTAGCGCGCGAAGTGGGTACCGAAGGGCGTCTGGGTGGCCAGGCACAGGTGCCCGGTGTGGCCGGTACCTGGAAGGACCTCACCGACACGGTGAACGTCATGGCGGCCAACCTTACCGAGCAAGTGCGCGGTATCGTTAAAGTGGTAACTGCGGTTGCCGACGGCGACCTCAAACAGAACCTCACGGTGGCGTCCAAAGGTGAAGTGGCGGCATTGGCCGAAACCATCAATGACATGACTAACACGCTAGCCACCTTCGCCGATCAAGTAACCACGGTGGCGCGTGAAGTCGGCGTGGAAGGGCGGCTCGGTGGACAGGCAAATGTGCCGGGTGCCGCAGGTACGTGGAAGGATTTGACGGGTAACGTCAACTTGCTCGCCGCCAATCTCACTACGCAGGTGCGCGCCATTGCCGAAGTGGCGACGGCCGTAACCAAGGGCGACTTGACTCGCTCGGTGCAAGTGGAAGCACGCGGTGAGGTCGCAGAACTCAAAGACAATATCAATACCATGATCGGCAATCTGCGTCTTACCACGGATCGCAATACCGAGCAGGATTGGCTGAAGACCAACCTCGCGCGTTTTACCAATATGCTGCAAGGCCAGCGTGATCTAACCACGGTGGGCCGCATCATGCTCTCCGAACTCGCACCATTGGTAGACGCGCAGCAAGGTGTGATCTACCAAGTGGAGGGCGAGCCCGACACCGACCAAGTGCTGAGATTGTTGGCCGCTTATGCGGATGGCGTTGCTATCGGACACGCCGAGCAACTGAAACTGGGGCAGGGATTGATCGGCCAGTGCGCGCGCGATGCCCGGCGCATTCTGGTTACCAAGATGCCGCGTAATGTTGTGCCTATTAGCTCTGGCTTGTTTCATGTACCGCCAGGGCATGTGATCGTGCTGCCGGTGCTGTTTGAAGGCGAGGTCAAGGCCGTCATCGAGCTGGCGTCATTGGATGTCTTTACCGATCTGCAGTTGTCGTTCCTCGATCAGCTCACCAACTCGATCGGTATCGTGCTCAACTCGATCGAGGCCAGTATGCGAACCGAGGGATTTCTCAAGCAGTCGCAGCAGTTGGCGCGTGAACTGCAATCCCAGCAAGGCGAACTGCAACAAACCAACGAGCAGCTCGAACAGAAGGCGCAGCAGTTGGCAGATCGTAACGTCGAAGTGGAAGCCAAGAACCAGGAAATTGAGCAAGCACGGCGCGCTGTGGAAGAAAAAGCCACCGAACTGGCGTTGACCTCGAAATACAAATCGGAATTCCTTGCCAACATGTCGCATGAGCTGCGTACGCCGCTCAATAGCATTCTGATTCTAGGTCAACAACTGGCCGAGAACCCGGATGGCAACCTTTCCAATAAGCAGGTCGACTTCGCGCGCACCATTCATGGCGCCGGCACGGATCTGATGACGCTGATCAGCGATATTCTGGATCTGTCGAAAATCGAATCGGGCACGGTGTCGGTGGATGCCGAGGAAATTGTTTTCAGTCATCTTCTGGAGGTCATTGCACGGCCATTCCGTCACGAAGCCGAGAATCGCAAGCTGCAATTCAGCATCGAGGTGGCTACCAACCTGGAACGCAGCATGATTACGGACTCCAAGCGCGTGCATCAAATTCTGAAGAATCTGCTGTCTAACGCTTTCAAGTTCACTGCCGAGGGCGGCGTCAAGCTGCAAGTGGCGCCCGCTCCCGACGGCTGGAATCCAGGCCATCCGATCCTGCGCACCGCCTCGCAAGTCGTGTCGTTCAAAGTCACTGACACCGGCATCGGCATTCCAACGGAGAAGCAGCGCATTATTTTCGAAGCGTTCCAGCAAGCGGACGCGGGCACCAGCCGTAAGTATGGCGGCACTGGCTTGGGCCTTGCCATCAGCCGCGAACTGGCCAGTTTGTTGGGTGGCGAGATTCAGTTGCAGAGCACGCCCGGCGTGGGTAGCGCTTTCACGCTGTATCTGCCGCTTACTTACCAGGGAAACAGCTCGACCAAGGCCAGTGCTGCGACAACTGCGCCAGCCAGCAGCCTGCTGTCGGCTCGCATGGGCGCGCCGACCAGGTTATTAGAACGGGCGCCGGAGTTCATAGCCGATGATCGCGATGAAATCGCCGGCGGCGATGTGATTGCGCTTATTGTGGAAGACGACCCACATTACGTACGCATCATGATGGCGGCGGCAAAGGAGCAAGGCTTTAAAGTGCTGGTTGCACAGACTGGTGCCGAGGCGCTGATGTTGGCGCGCGACTATCACCCCACCGCCATTTCGCTGGATATTTTCCTGCCTGATATGCTGGGTTGGACGGTGTTGAGTCAACTAAAGCAAGACTCGGCCACTCGTCACATTCCAGTTCAAATCGTGACGCTGGATGAAAATCGCAACCATGGTCTGGCCAGCGGGGCATTTTCGTTCGTGCAAAAGCCCACTTCTGCCGACGTATTGGAAACTGCCTTCTCACGTATGAAGGACTATGCCGCGCCGCGTCGCAAGCGTTTGTTGTTGGTAGAGGATAACGAAGCGGAGCGCAAAAGCGTCGCCGAACTGCTCAATCACGATGATATCGATATTGCCGTGGCGGAAACCGGCACCGAAGCATTGGCGCAGCTGCGTCGCGCTCCAGTCGATTGTATGGTGCTGGACTTAAAGCTACCCGACATGTCGGGGTTTGAAATTCTGGAGACGATTCGCGACGACGACATGCTTAAAGAAATCCCCGTCGTCGTATTCACTGGCCGTGAGCTATCCGCGGATGAGGACACGATGTTGCATTCGTTGGCCCGTAGTGTGGTGGTTAAGGGCGTCGAGTCGCCCGAACGACTGCTCGATGAGACGGCGCTATTCCTGCACCGAGTCGTTGCAGATCTACCCGAAGCAAAACAAAAGATGCTGAATCGTCTGCGTAGCTCGGACGAAGATCTGATTCGTCAACCGGTCCTCATCGTCGACGACGACGCGCGCAACATCTTCGCATTGAGCAGCGTTCTGGAGCGTCGTGGTATGGAAGTACTGACGGCGACCACGGGCAGCGAGGCTATCGCCATTATGGATTCTCGACCCGACGTGGCCATTGTTCTGATGGATATCATGATGCCCGGTATGGACGGCTACGAAACCATCGAAGTCATACGCTCCAAACCAAATTTCCGTCGCCTGCCGATTCTGGCGCTGACCGCCAAGGCAATGAAAGGCGATCGCGAGAAGTGTCTGGAAGCCGGCGCTTCTGACTACCTCGCCAAACCGGTGAATGTTGAACAGTTGCTGTCAGCGTTGCGGATGTGGTTGCACCGATGACTGTCAAGCACGTTAACGCGATGGGCAAGGTGAACATACTGTTGGTTGATGACCAGCAGGCGAAACTCCTGAGTCACGAAGTCGTGCTTGCGGGATTGGGTGAAACGCTGATCAAGGCGTCTTCGGCGCGTGAGGCGTTTGAATGCCTGCTGAAGAATGACATCGCCCTCATCCTTATTGATGTGTGCATGCCGGAACTGGACGGCTTCGAGTTGGCGGCGATGATTCGTGAGCATCCCAGGTTCCAGCGCATTGCGATCATTTTTGTATCTGCCATCATGACTGCGCACCTGGATCAGCTGCGCGGTTACGAGCTGGGCGCGGTCGACTTTGTGCCGGTGCCGGTGGTGCCTGAACTGTTGCGCGCCAAAGTAAAAGTGTTTGTGGATTTGTTCCGGAAAACCCGCGAACTGGAACAGCTCAACGCGGAACTCGAGCAGCGCGTGTTTAATCGAACGGCGGAATTGCAGCGGCTTAATGAGGAACTGGAGCGCCGCATCGAAGAGCGCACGCGTGAGCGGGAAACCGCTTTGGCACAGCTGTTTGAAGCGCAGAAGATGGACACCATCGGCCGTCTCACCGGGGGTGTGGCGCATGATTTCAACAATTTGCTGATGGTGATTCTGACCAGCTTGTCGCTGTTGAACAAACGGTTAGCGCAGGACCCGCACTGTCAGATGCTGGTGCAGAATGCGGTGCAAGGGGCGCAACGAGGCGCGGCACTGACGCAACGTTTGTTGGCTTTCTCACGTCGGCAGGAATTAAAGCCGGTATCGGTAGAGCTCGCCGGACTGGTGATGAATATGGAAGATTTGCTCAAACGTGCCTTGGGCCTCGGTATCGACCTGGTATATGAAATCCCCGACAACTTGTGGCCGGTGCTCGCCGATGCCAATCAACTTGAGTTGGCGCTGTTGAATGTCGCTGTCAATGCGCGGGATGCAATGCCTGCCGGTGGACGATTGCTGATCTCAGCTGCGCAAGTCACCATCAGTGAGCGACAGCCGAAGCTAGCGCTGAAACTCGGCGACTATGTGCGAATTCTGGTGACGGACACCGGCACCGGCATGGATGAGGCCACGCTGGCCAAGGCGGCCGAGCCGTTTTTTACCACTAAAGGTGTGGGCAAGGGGACGGGCCTAGGTCTGTCAACGGTGCAAGGCCTCGCGGCTCAATCGGGCGGCCTGTTGCGTATCAGCAGCGAGTTGAACGTCGGGACCACGATTGAGCTCTGGTTGCCGCGTGCTGAGCCCATTGAACTACTGGAGCATCGCAGTGAAGAACGCTCCGAACTCTCGTATGAGGCAGCGGCGCAGAATATTCTGATTGTCGACGATGATCCCCTAGTGCTAGTTGGCATGGAAGCGATGATCCAAGATCTTGGTCATACCGCGATCGTCCGGCAATCTGGCAGAGAAGTGCTGGAGGCGCTTTCATCGGGTCTCGCGGTGGATATCGTCATTACCGACTACACCATGCCCGTCATGTCGGGGCTGGAGCTGGCGCAGACGGTCCACCAACAATATCCCCATATCCCCATCGTGCTTGCCACTGGTTATGCCGACGCGCCCACCGATGTAGAGCCGATCACAGCAAGATTGTCCAAACCTTGTACCCAGGAAGATATAGCGGGCGCTATTCATGCGGCCATCAATTCAAGGTCGTTTACCGCCGGGCAGCCTAAGGCAACTGAGCTGACTCCCGCGCCGACCTAGTTGCAAGCCAAGGCCGGCTGAGGCCGTTTATTTTCGAGGTTGTTCCTTGGCGTGTTGCGCCGCATCTTTCAGCAACTCTGAACAGTTGCTGTCCTCGCCACCGCCGAAGTCGATCAAGGGAATGAATGCCAGCGGCCCAAACAATCCGCCCAATGCGACGGCAGCGGCTAGTCGTCCGGAAACATTTTTCACTGATGCTCCGGCATTTGGCTTCTTGAAAGTACCAGTGATATCGATGGGGCCGCGTAGCGCCACCAGGCTGACGCTCTTTGAATCTGCCGATAGCCGCAAGTCGAGCGTTTCGTCTTTGAAATTGATATGACCCTTGCCGTTGATGATGGACTTGGTCGTGTCGAGCACCATGGTTTTCACTTCCATGTCGCCATCCTTTGCATCCAGATCAACCACCATGCAACGGACCATCACGCTTTTATCGCCACCCAGCCAGAGCATGACGGAGTTCGCTACATCAAGATTGGCGAGCCGCACTGCCAGCTGACTGACCGAACCGCCGTTCATCATGAAGGCAATCTGCCCGTTTGCCGAACCCAGCATTGTGGCGACGGAATTGCCTTGACTGGCAAATTTTGCGCGCCCACCGATAATTCCCGCATAGGCTTTCTGCGACTTGATTTCAGGAAGCAATGAATTGAAGTGAATGTTCCTGAGCTTGATGTCGGCGTCGGTGTTGATTGGCGACGCTCTTGCGTCCAGGGTGATTGTTGCACTGACATCACCCCCGGCGACGCCAAAGTTCAATGGGTCTAACCGCAGTCGCCCGTCCTCCAGTTTGAGATGAACCATCATGTCGTCGATAGGCAGACGCTCGGTTTGAATTCGTTTTCCTTTTAATTGAATGTCAGCGTTGGCTGCGTGGAGCTTCTCAAAGCTGAACGGCTTATCCGGTAACACTCGATTGGCATCGACAATTTTTCTGCCCGATTCGGTGCGGCTGCCGATGAAACCTGATAGATCCTTTAGGTCGAGATTCTCTGAATGCAGATTGGCTTTCATCAACTGCGGCCGCGGCGCGCGGTCCAGTGAAAATTGTCCATGGATGTCGCTATTACCGATGCGGCCGTCGAGTTGTTGCAGATCCCAACGCTGTCCGCCTTGATCTACTTTTCCCGACACTGAATAGGGCGCAGTGGCGGGCAGCGGTACACCAATCAGCGGAAACAGATCAGCGAGGCTGCCGCCAGATAGCGCGAATTTCAGGTGCAGACCGTCCAGCTGCAAGAGCCGGTCGATCGTACCCTCGGCCTGCAGGATGGTCTTGCCGACATGACCCGACAATTGCAGCGGATAACTACGCTGTAGATCGGCCACACTGGTGATGGAGCCCACCTCGCCATGCGCTTCGGTGTCCAGATCCAGATAGCTACCGCGTGCTGCGACCCGCAGCCGCCGCTCGCCGCCAGAAGCATCCGCCAGCGACGTAAGCGTGATTTGCAGATCGGATTTCTCCGCTACGCTGCGGTAGATTACTTGGCCATCGTCAATGTTCAGATCACCGATTCTGATGTTCTTGCTGCTGGCGCCGCTTTGTTTGTCTGTGTGTCCTGAGAAATTCCAATTGCCCGTCCCCTCGTGATTTTTCTCCAGCAGCACATGGGGACGTTGCAGATGCAGCAATGGTACCGCTACGTCTTGACGCCACAAGCTGCGCAGATTGATCACCATTTCGGCGCGGGAGATCGTGGCCATCACCGGCGTCTCGCTCCATGACGCATTCGCCAACGAAATATCATTTACGGTAATGCGCGGATTCCACGACAGCGCTACATCCATATCGCCGCGAATATAGAAATTGCGCCCGGTAGACTGGGTGACGCGCTGTTCGACAAAGCCCCGCAACATATTCCAGTTAAAGAAGTAGATCAGTAGGGCTACAAGTAGCGTGATCGTCACCAGGGCGATGGTTACTTTTTTCTGTTTGGTAGTCATTGTGAAAGCGCCATGCGAAATAGCGATGGCTGGATGACTTGATGATAAGCAACGGGTGATTGCTGCCAAGCTGTAAACCAGCAGGAACGCAGTAAGACTTGACCTACCCAGGGGGCGACGCGCTATCGACAGACGCTATTCTTGTCAGGACTGAATCTAGCGCGCTGCGCGAGCTGGTCGACGCTCAGCGGCGGCCACCGCAGGCGTATCAAAAAAGCCAAGGCGGTGCCGCAACAAAGTCATGCCGCCAGTAATGTCATCGATTTCATGTCTCTGCTGAAAAAAAGTGTTGCGGCTAAGCAACCGAAGCCTACGCATAGTGCGAAGTCTGCTGCTCGACGTACTCGGCGTCAGCGTCTAGAGGCAAGGTGATGCAGCGACGTCCTACAGACTGCCTGTCGCGACATCTATAAGGTTTCGTCGCCATCCACTGGACATTCTGATACCTGAAGGAGATCAATCATGACTACTGCGAGCGGTCACACATCAGCGATTCGTGCCAAGAGAGTTCTTGGCAAGGCAGTCGAAGATTCTTCTGGAACAAAAATCGGCGAGATCGAAGACATCGTGCTGGATAAACAATCCAATAACATCCTGTTTGCCGTTGTAGGGTTTGACGGCTTCCTGGGTATAGGTGAAAAGTTTCATCCATTACCCTGGAGTCTGCTCAACTACGATGAGGATGACGATAGTTATGTCGTCAATATTACTAAGGAACAGTTGAAGTCAGCGCCCGCCGATTCTATCGACGCGCTTACCCGCAATGACGGATTGGCATTCCGGGACCAAAGCTATAGTTACTACAACGCCAAAAAGTACTGGTAGTTCGAGCTCAACTACCTGGCTGACAGCAAGTCGCCGACATGGCGACTTGCGTCTTTCTGGACGAACATACAAAGCGCCTGTTGTACGACAAGGAAGAAAACACTTATCAATCGGTTATGCGCTTGGGGAATAGTTGCTTGGTGAGGAAGGCGCAGCCGCAGGCAGTGAGGAGTAGCCGAGTGAACACACAACGGCGATAGTCACCGGCGACAGTCAGGATGCTGACAATTTCGATGGCGAAAAGCCGAGTGCCGATAGCACCTTGGTGATCTCTTCGCGGGCATATGGTTTGCACAACACCGGGGGATGATTGCGGCCCTCAACAATGTCCCGACTCGCCATCGACCCGTATGCCGACGCAATCACTATTGGCACATCCGGGTGCATCATTCGTAGATCCGACATGAGTTCCAGGCCGGTGCGGTCTGGCAGGCTCAGATCAATAAACGCAATTGAGAATGGGCCATGCCGACGTGCCAGTGTCAGTGATTCGTTCACGGTTGCTGCGGTATCAACTTCGAAGCCCAGCTCAGTCAGAATATCGGCGAGGAACATCGCTATGACGGGTTCATCCTCAACCACGAGTGCCGATGGCTTCACGGCAGTAAATTCAGTGGGGACGTTGTAGGCTTCTGACATTGGCACTCCATATCAAAGACAGGCCAGCAAAACATTCAGGACAGTGCAATTTTCTCTCTCCTTCATTGGAGGGTTTAACGCAAACCGGTATCTGCAAACAGTAATTTTATTGCCGCGAACACTGGAGCAATTGCAGGCTTAGAGAATAACCCTTTCAAAACTTACGGAATTCAGAAACTTGTGTCAAATGCTTTTAATGCGCCGCTCTCATGGGTAATCCGGACGGGACGTAATACATTGCAGCAATTGCGATCAACGAGGGACGTTTTTCAGTGAGACGGCAATATTTGTAGGACGAAGCTTACACAAACGAACCAACAGAAGTTGGTATACACCTTCAAGGAGTGTCCGGGGGCTGCTTGCTGAGAATCAGCCCGGTCGTTTGCCTACTGTATCGCTCGCTCGTGAGGCAAGTTTACGAATCATGGCCCCCCTGATGAGGTGCTCCACTACGCCGAGCCTGTCTGAAACCATAGATTGGTTTCATCCTAGAATGCAGCAGAGCTGGTAAGAGATTGTCGCCAGATTCACCTGACAAATATCGAGTGGTAAGCGGTTATTGGCAGGTCGACGAGCGTTGGGCTGACAGACTGCAATAGCCATTCACAATAGCGTTCATTTAATGAGGTGCGGTCTCCGCATGGGGATGGGGGATAATTGCCCGCGGTAGTGCTTCCAGCAAAAAGCAGGCAGGACCGAAGGAAGCGCCGAGTTAAGCCTCGTTTCCGGAAGCATTTGATACATCGATTCCAGGGCTGCTCACAACAGCCGGAGCCGGACCGCCTTGACCACCATTATCAATGTTCTGCTGCTGTTGGTTGCGCTGGTACTGAGCGCGTTCATTTCGCGAGCGCTGCCTGTGGTGGTGCCCCGGCCATTGGTGCAAATTGCAATAGGAGCGCTGATCGCCCTAGCGCCGAAGTTCAGCGTCCGTCTCGATCCAGACGTATTCTTTTTGCTAATTGTGCCGCCACTGTTGTTTTACGACGGTTGGCGCATTCCCAACGAAGACTTGCGAAAAGAAGCGGGCGCCAATCTGCAGTTATCACTTGGCTTGGTGGCGCTCACTGTTGTGGGTATTGGTGAATTGGTTCACTGGTTAATCCCGGCAGTGCCACTGGCGGTGTGCTTCGCCTTCGCAGCGGCCATTTCTCCCACAGACGCCATTGCGGTGAGTTCAATTGCGGGTCGAGCGGCATTACCGCGGCGATTGACGAGGATACTGGCAGGTGAATCGCTGCTTAATGATGCTACTGCGCTGGTGTGTCTGCGGTTATCGATTGTTGCCGTATTGACGGGAACGTTTTCTATAGCGACTGCTGCCATGAGTTTTGTGTGGGTTGCTGTAATAGGCACGGCTGCTGGCACTTCGATCGCTTTGATCATGGCGCATGGCAGCAACTGGCTTGCGAAGAGATTGGGAGAAGAAGCGGGTCTGCAAGTTATCATCAGCTTGCTCATTCCATTTGCGGCCTACTTGCTTGCAGAGCAGCTTCATGGTTCGGGCGTGTTGGCGGCTGTGTCGGCGGGTGTGGCGATGAGTCAGACCGATAGCTCGGGCACCGGTTTGGCTAACACGCGCATGCAGCGAGCGTCAGTCTGGGAAACGATCCACTTTACCGCGAGTGGCATTGCCTTCCTGCTGCTGGGTGAACAGCTGCCGGCGTTGCTGAGCGCCACAGGCGCGACATTCCATGCCACGGGTGAGCGCGGTTCCTGGTTGTGGCTGTTGTCGCAGATCCTGGCGATCAATGTGGGGTTGCTCCTCATACGCACCATTTGGATCGTCATTTCTCACGCAATGGCGCCGCAACGCTCATACGTCAGTAGTAGCGGTTCAACCCGGATTAGCGGTCGCATGTTGGCCATTATGGTATTCGCGAGTCCACGCGGCGCTATCACGCTGGCTGGCGCTATGACGCTGCCACTGTCGCTGAGTAACGGCATGCCATTTCCAGGGCGTGATCTGGTCATGGTGTTAGCGATCGGAGTCATTGTGCTGTCGTTGCTGATTGCCAGCATTGCTCTGCCGTTGCTATTGCGTGAGCAGATCGCCGACGATCACGCCGAGATCGAGCAGGACCACGAGAACACAGCCCGTGTATTGGCTGCGCGTGCCGCGCTGGACGAAATTCAACGCCTTCATCTCGAGCAGGCCGACGAAGGACCTAATGTTGATCATGAGCGGGCGGTAGCGCGCATGGCCAAATTGTATGAATCGGTCATTGAGGCGAAATCAGGTGGAAGGGTGGCTGCAGAGCGCACCCGGGAAAGCGAGACAATCGACCGAGAGCTCCGGGTCAAAACAATTCAGGCAGAGCGGGATGCCATATTCACGTTGCTGAAAGAGCAGAAAATAGGCAGCGACGTTGCAACTAAGATCATTCGAGAGCTGGACCTGCTCGAAACACACCACGACGCCAGAAGCACTAAATCGACTGACGCCGAGTGATGGCTGTGCGTGAAGCATGTTACCCGAGGTTGGACCACTCGCAGAACAAGTTAAGCGTTGTCTGTCTGGGGAAGTAATCCAGCAGTTAGCTACGACGGCTTTTACGTCGCCGCTGCTACTAATTGCGCGTGATTCCATCGAGCAGAGGCGCCTTCTTTCCTGCCGTGGCTTTTATAGGTGGCTGTGTTTTCGACGACGGTGCAGTGGCGCGAGCAGGCGGTTCATCAGTTGCGCCCGAGTGCTGGCTTGACACAGAAGATGTCAAAGGTGGGGTGGGCGAAGCACGCAGCAAATTACAGGCGTACTCCCAGTCAATGTCTGGGGAACCAACGGGTTGGCCTCGATCCAGCCAGGATTGGTATGCCAACTTGTTCAGGACGTCGTAATCACTTGCGGCAGTCATGGAATCAATCTCCAGCATTTAAAAAGCAAAATAACACGCGCACGCGACGCGTGGGCAGCACGAAGAATAGGGACTTCAGTGACGGTATTAAGCGGCCCAATTCTATTGTTTTCGTCAGAAAGTTCTTACGGCCGGCAGCGACCAGGTTACCTGGCAATGAATACGTTCACGATCAGCCATGGGCAGCAGTTGGACTGGGACTGCTCGTCGGAGTGGTGTCGGGAATCGTGTTGCGCGACGTGACTAAGTCGCAGGCATGGCGTCACGATTTGACGCGAGCCAGCTAGTGAGAACTGCTAGAATCGTTAGCCCAACGCAAGATTTCACATCCATGTTTGGCTTCAAGAAATCCAACTCGAATCAAATCTCGAATCCAGTGGGTGCCGCCAGCGAGCAGGCCAAGCCGGGCTTTCTTACGCGCCTGCGCGCCAAGCTCAATCGCGGCGATTCGTGGCTGACCAAGGACCTGTTCGATTTATTGCCGGGTGGCAAGATCGACGACGCAGTGCTGGATGAGCTGGAGATGCGGTTGATTACCGCCGATGTGGGTGTGGAGACCACGCAGCGCATCTTGAGCGGTCTGCGCAAGCAAGTGGCGCGCAAGGAATTGGCCGATTTGAATGCCTTGCTGGCTGCTTTACGCGGCGCATTGATCGACATTCTGCAACCGGTGGCGCAGCCATTACACATCGATACCAGCAAACAACCGTTCGTGATTCTGGTGATTGGCGTCAACGGCGCGGGTAAAACCACCACCATTGGCAAACTGGCGCGGCGCATGCTCGATGAGCAGCGCAAAGTAGTATTGGCGGCCGGCGATACTTTCCGTGCCGCAGCGGTGGAACAGTTGCAAGTGTGGGGTGAACGCAATGGCGTGCCGGTGATTGCGCAAGCGGCGGGCGCCGATCCGGCAGCAGTGGTGTTTGACGCCTATCAAGCCGCGCAAGCGCGCGGAGTGCAGGTGATGATTGCCGACACTGCCGGGCGTCTGCACACCCAAGCGAACTTGATGGAAGAGCTCAAGAAGGTGAAGCGCGTGTTGTCACGCAACGATGCCAGTGCGCCACACGAATTGTTGTTGGTGCTCGACGCCAGTCAAGGACAGAACGCTTTGCAACAAGCCAAGCTGTTTCATCAGGCAGTGGGTGTGACCGGCGTGGTGATTACCAAACTTGATGGCACCGCCAAGGGCGGCATCGTGTTTTCGCTGGCCGATCAATTGAAGTTACCGATTCGCTTCATCGGCATTGGCGAGGGTATCGAAGACTTCGATGTGTTCAATGCCGAAAACTTTGTCGATGCGCTGCTAACGCCGGTGGCTGCGCCATGACCGCCACTGCGCTGCCGATGATTCGTTTTCAAAGCGTGGCCAAGCGTTATCCCAATGGCCGCGAAGCGCTGAGTAATCTCACGCTGGATGTGGCCGCCGGTGAAATGGTGTTTCTCACTGGTCATTCGGGCGCGGGCAAATCCACATTGTTAAAGTTACTGGCGCTGATCGAACGACCGACCCGCGGCACGCTGCTGGTGAATGGCCAGAATCTGGCCACCATTACCCGCCGCAAAATTCCAGCCTATCGCCGCCAATTGGGCATGGTGTTTCAGGACCACAAGCTGCTTGCCGATCGTTCCATCTTCGACAATGTGTCGTTGCCATTGGTGGTGGCAAACCTTGCGCCACGCGATATTGCCAAGCGGGTGCGTGCGGCGCTGGATCAAGTGGGGTTGCTGAAGTACGAACAGGCGCGTCCCATGGAGTTATCCACGGGCGAGCAACAGCGCGTTGGCTTGGCGCGCGCGGTGGTTAGCAAGCCGCCGCTGCTGATTGCTGATGAGCCCACCGGTAATCTCGATCCGGATTTGTCGCTGGAAGTGATGAATATTTTTCGGCGCTTTCAGGAAGTGGGGGTGACGGTGTTGATCGCCAGTCACAACGTACAACTCATTGAGCAGTTCAAGTCGCGGCGAATTCATTTGGAAGGCGGTCGGCTGGTAGAAGATGCTGCTGCCACGTTGTTTGATCCGACGCGCATGTTGAACAACGAGGGCACGCAAGTATGAATGCCTGGTTCGCCCGTCATCTGCAAACCTTGATTGGCAGTCTCGGCCGGCTGTCGCAACAACCGCTGGCGACGTTGTTGACGGTGTTGGTAATGGGCATCGCGCTGGCGCTGCCGGCGTGTCTGAATGTGTTGGTGCGCAATGCGCAGGCCGCCAGTGGTTCGTGGGAGCGCGCCTTGGATGTGTCGGTGTATTTGAAAACATCGGTAGATGTTGATACGGCGAAACGCCTGGCGGACAAGCTCAAACAACGCAGCGATGTCAAAGCCGTGCAGCTCATCAACGCCGATGAGGCGCTCAAGGAATTTCGCGAGCACTCCGGTTTTGGCGAAGCCTTGGACGCGCTCAGCGATAACCCGCTGCCGAATACCTTGGTGATCACGCCCGCCGCGACTTCCGCAACGCCCGAAGCGATGAGTGTCTTGAGCGACGAACTGCGCAAGCTCAACGAAGTCGATGTGGTGCAGCTCGATACCGATTGGGTGCAGCGTTACCTGGCCATGCTGGATACCGTGCGTCGTTTGGTGAACATGGTTGCCGTGTTGCTGGCCATTGGCGTGGTAGTGATTGTCGGCAACACCATCCGGTTGGACATTCAAAATCGCCGCGATGAAATCGAGGTGACCAAGTTGGTGGGTGGCAGCGATGCCTTTGTCCGTCGTCCCTTTTTGTATTGCGGAGTCTGGTATGGCCTGGGCGGCGGTTTACTGGCTTGGCTGGTGGCTGCGCTAGCGGTGGCCCTGCTCAGCGGTCCGGTGCAACGCATTGCCGGGTTGTACGGCAGCAGTTTCAGTCTGCGCGGACTGGGGTTTTCCGGTGGCTTGGCGCTATTGCTGGCCGGGGTGCTACTGGGTTGGTTGGGCTCCTTTGTGGCGGCTACCCGGCACTTACGGGTCATCGAACCCAGATAACGAGCGTTGTGGGGCCAACCACAGCTCGATTTCGACCTCATTCACAAAAATTATCAGGAACTCACCGACGGGCTTAGCACTCCAATCGCCGGAGTGCTAAATTGGCGCTCGAATCGAAATCGACTGAGGTGAGGTTCAAACATGAGTACCGCACTGGTCCGACAATCGCATGATCTGGTCCTGGCTGGCCCCCTGGTTGGCGCAGTGGGCAGCCTGGATGCTTACCTTGAGCGGGTTTCCCACATCCCGGTGCTGAGCCGTGAGCAGGAAATCGAGCTGGCACAGCGTTTCCGGGTAAATGAGGACTTACCGGCAGCCCGCGAGTTGGTGCTGTCGCACCTGCGTTTTGTGGTGCATATCGCCCGTAGCTACAGCGGTTACGGCCTGCCCCTGGGTGACCTGGTGCAGGAAGGCAATGTGGGTCTGATGAAAGCCGTTAAACGCTTCGACCCCACCGTTGGCGTGCGGCTGGTGTCCTTCGCCGTGCATTGGATTCGCGCCGAAATTCACGAATACGTGCTGCGCAACTGGCGCTTGGTCAAGGTGGCCACGACCAAGTCGCAGCGCAAACTGTTCTTCAATCTGCGCCGCTACAAAAAGACCTTGGGCTGGCTGTCGGCTGCGGAAACGCGCGCCGTCGCTGACGACTTGGGCGTCAGCCCGCAGGAAGTCACCGAGATGGAAAAGCGCCTGACGTCGCGGGATATGTCCTTCGACCCGGCCCCCGACGCCGATGAGGAAGAAGGCAATTATTCACCCGCTGCCTACCTGCGCAGCCCGGATGCCGACCCGGCGCAACAGTTTGAGCGCGAACAATCTGCCGACGATGCCACCGAGCGTCTGGCCGAAGCGATGACCCAGCTCGACGAACGCAGTCAGCACATTCTGCGCACCCGCTGGATGACCGATAACAAGGCGACGCTGCAAGATTTGGCCGAGCAGTACGGTGTGTCCGCCGAGCGCGTGCGGCAGATCGAGACCAACGCGATCAAGAAGTTAAGGGCGTTGATTACTGAGCCCGACGCAGCTTAAGAAATTCTTGATGACGAATCAAAAAGGCCAGCAACAGCTGGCCTTTTTATTGAGATGCCTCAAGGATTCTGAACGGGTACTCCGTCGCATTCAATAATTTTTCTGAACCCCGGATTGGTGGTGGCCCAATCGACTAAGTCCACCTTAAAGGGCAGGTCAGAATCATCGAAATCGTCGCGCAGTGCACCCAACACGTGACTGGCAACCGGGCCATCGCCCCACACTGGATCCGTCAGAATGCGCACGCCATCGATCTCGATCAACATCGTGAAGTGCCCAAGCCATGTCACTCGCAAACCGCTTTGCGGTTGCTTGGGCCACGCCTCTCCTACAGTTCCCCTCGCTTACTCCAATCGAATTTGTCTTTCGACAATGCATTCCGCCTTGCAAGGTCGGACAGCATTTCCCGGATCTCGCGCTTGTCGAGCCAGCGACCATTGATGAAAACACCGAAGATCTTTCGCGTGTTGCCAATGTCGTCCAAAGGATTCGCGTCCAACATGACAAGGTCCGCGTACTTTCCAACTTCGACAGTACCGACCACCTTGTCGATGCCCAGCCAAGTTGCTGGCAGCCGAGTGGCTGCACTCAGCGCCTCTTCAGCAGTCAGGCCGGCGTCGACCAGGAGACCCAGCTCGTCGTGAAGTGAAAAGCCCCACACCACTCCCGACGAGCCAGCGTCCGTGCCAGCAACCATGGGAACGCCTTCCTTCTTGAACGCTTTTACCAACAGTTTGTTGAACTCGACCATCTTCTCCAGCCGCGCAACGCGGCCGGGAGTGGAGTTCTGGTGGTTTTTGTTCGCGGTCAGCCATTTGTTCTGTAACAGCGGATGCACGTACTGCAGGCTGGGCAAAGCCCGCAGGTCGTCGAGAGATCGGGCCTGACCAGCCATCGACACCATGACAATGAGGGTGGGGCTCAGCCATGTGCCATTTTTCTTCGCCAGTCGCGCGAAGTCCTGCGCTTCCTGCTCGCTGAACTCTTTCGCTTGCTTACCGAGCTCCTCCGCGTGCGCCACCATTCCAAAATTCGGCACAAAGGCCTCTTGTAGCTGCCCTTTGAACGCGTCTGGAATGTGGCCAACAACTTTCATTCCCTGAATTTGCGCTTCATCGACGACAGCCTTGTACGTTTCGACATTCAGCTGGGAATAGACCTTGATGAACTCGTACCCCTCCACCTTGGCATTGCGAACGGTCTGGCGGCCATCGGAAGGTATGTTCGCGGTTCTCCCATCGTCCCCGCCATTGATCATTGCAGCGAGTGCCATTCTGGGACCGACCACATCTCCTCTCAGAATTTCATTCCGCTGACCGAAGTGTCCTGCCTGGGAGATGAGTTCAAATACTGTCGTGACGCCATTGGCAACGAAGGGTGCCATGACATCCTGGGTGTTGGTGAATATCGCTGCGGTCCTCGTTGGATACGAGGTATTGAAGTGGCCGTCCGTCGGCACATGCACGTGCATGTCGATCAATCCGGGAACGAGCCACTTTCCTTTGCCGTCTATTACCTTGGCTCCTTCTGGAATAGGCCCGTTGATGGACGAGATTCTGCCACCCTCAATGACTACTGAGGCATTCAGTAATGACGCACCAGTCGAAGTCATCGGGATAACATTTACGTGGGTGATCGCGTAAGCGATGCGTGCGACCGCCTCTTGTTTGGGAGCCGAGGCCAGCGGCGTTTGGGAAGCAGGTGATTCCGCTCCCGCGTTTGATAAGAGTGCGCAGGCTGCGACCGCCGTCAGACCCACAACTTTCCAGTGTGTCACTTTTTCTCGCATTCTTTTGTGTCTTGTTCGATTAGAGGAAGGAAAACACATATTGCATGGAGAGCTTGAGCTTCATGGAAGTTCTAGAGGAGCGCAAAGCTCACCTGCGTCGACTTTCGCGCTCTGCACGTATCAAGAGCGCCAGCGCGCCCAGCAGGTGACTGGCAAGAATACTGGCGGCCAGGCCGCCTATCTGAAAGCATCCCTGAAGTTTGCTTTGTCGTCTGACCAACTCAAATAGGAACTGCTTAGGTTCGGTGCCGCGCTGATTTTGTAGGTGCTCAGTGTGTCTTCGAGTGGCGCGACGTTCCATGACAGGCGCGTGGCCTTTTTGATGGCGCGTTCCTGGGTCTTGATGGCATCCGCATACTTACTGCTCGCAGCTTGAGCTGCGGCCAGCACCAAATCCAATTCAGGGTTATCTGATTTAGCAGACTTCAATTTTTGAGCGACTTCCAGTGCTTTGCCGGCATCACGCACCTCGCGCAGCGAAGCGGTGGCCAATAGAAACGCAGCACGCCGGCGGGCATATTCATCATTGCTGTCAGCTGCCTTGAGTAACCGCTCCTTGATTTCAGCCACGTGATCAACTGCATCGGGTCTTTCCATGGCCTGAGTTGCAAGCAACAGCTGCGCACGCGGGAAATTGCGTCTTGCCGCTTCGCGTAGCCACGCATCGCTCATTTGAGCAGCGGCTGGGTGAGGCGAATCGCTCAACCATCGGCTTAACCAAAATTCAGATTCGGCGGCTCCAGCCAGGGCTGATGACACAGCCATGCGCAACATGTTGCCGCAATCAATCTTCAATATGCTAGTTACTTCCTTATCCACGATCCCAAGATATGCGATTGACAACTCAGCGCTCGCATCACCTGTTTGTGCCTGGGCGTTAAGCTTGGCAAGCGTCTTCTTATTCCAAAATTCAGCGGCAAATCCATCGGCGTCACTTATCCCGAAACGGACACGCAGCGTGTAACGCCGCGGCACAAAGTTGCCGTCGAGTGAAGCGGGCTCGAATGTCGTGTGTTGCAGGAGAGATGCCGCGGCAGTCGAAAAACCGACATCATCCCGAACCGGCACTACGGATTCGACGCGCGGATCCTTGGCGCGGCCATCCGAATCGATGAACGCGCTAATAATTAAGACACCTTGTTGCCCCGCCATCACCGCCTCAGCGGGGAAGAAGTTATGCGCAGAGCGATCGGACTTAATACGCTTTGGTTGAGTGATTCGTGGATCATCGCGCGTGACGCTGCTGTCCGAGCAGGCAGTGCTTGGGTGTACTGCTGACAACAATCTTTTCAACGAGGCCTCTTTACTAAACTCGCCAACAATTTTTTGCGCTGTTTCGCGTTGGCTGGGGGTTACTGCCTCATCAAGTCGAGCTGTCCAGTTATCTGGAATTTTCGGGCCGAGTTCCTCGGCCGCTTTGAACCAGCCTAATGCCTCGCCATAGCCGCTATTCGGCCCC
>JANMSB010000386.1:0-9952 GCA_031388915.1 Pseudomonadota bacterium
ATCGCAGCGAGTACCAACGTGATCGTGATCGCATCATTCATTCCACGGCGTTTCGCCGTTTGGTTACAAGACCCAAGTGTTCGTCAATCAGGAGGGCGACCTCTATCGCACCCGGCTGACCCATTCGTTGGAAGTGGCACAGATTGCCAGAACGATTGCTGCGGCGCTTCACTTAAATGAGACGCTGACGGAAGCGATCTGCTTAGCGCACGATTTGGGTCACACACCTTTCGGTCATGCCGGACAGGATGCGCTCAACGAGTGCATGCGCGAGTATGGCGGGTTTGAGCACAATCTTCAGTCGCTGCGCATCGTCGATGAACTGGAAGAGCGCTATGCGGACTTCAATGGCCTTAATCTTTGCTTTGAGACGCGCGAGGGAATCCTCAAGCACTGCTCGCTTAACAAGGCAAAGCAGTTGGGGGATGTAGGTGAGCGTTTCATTCGACGTGAGCAACCCTCATTGGAAGCGCAGGTCGCCAATCTTGCCGATGAGATTGCGTATAACAACCACGACCTCGACGACGGACTGCGTGCCGGCCTCATTTCGATCGAAGACGCACAACAGACCGAGGCCTTTGTAATGCAGCACGCGGCAGTGTTGCGAGTCCATCCGAATCTAACCGGCCGACGTCTGGTGCATGAGATTGTGCGCCGCTTGATCAACCATGTGGTTACTGATCTGATCGAAACCAGTCGTAGCGAAATTCAACAGATAGCCCCGGCTGACATTCAAGCAGTGCGCACTCACCCTAAGCCGCTGATCCAGCTTAGTGAAGCGGTCAAAGCACAGCATCTGCAGCTCAAGAGCTTCCTCAAGGACCAGGTGTATCGTCACTATCGTGTGCTACGCATGACCAACAAGGCGCAGCAAGTGGTGCAGTCCCTGTTCGAAGCCTTCATAACCGCTCCGGAATTGATGCCGCCCGAATATCAACAGGCCGCTGCCAAGGGCTATGCCGAACTGGGCGCTGCCGGCCGCGCGCGCATTGTTGCCGACTATATTGCCGGCATGACCGACCGCTACGCCGTGTTGGAACACGAACGCATGTTCGACCCCGCTAAACGTAGTTGAACCCAGCCGGGCGCGTGCCGAGCTTCTCGGCTATCATGCGCAGCCTATGAGCATACCTCTGAAAAATGACGTTTTTCTGCGTGCGCTGCAACGCCAGCCGGTGCCGTACACGCCGGTATGGATGATGCGTCAAGCCGGGCGTTATCTTCCCGAATACCGAGCCACACGCGCCAAGGCCGGAAGTTTTTTGCAACTGTGTCAAACACCGGAGTTGGCCTGCGAAGTCACGTTGCAGCCCTTACAACGCTTTCCACTCGATGCTGCGATTTTATTTTCCGACATTCTCACCATCCCGCATGCGATGGGCTTGGGGTTGCAATTCGAAACTGGTGAAGGCCCAGTAATTCAGCGACCGGTGCGCAGTGCAGCCGATGTTGCCAAGCTGGGCGTGCCTGATCCGAATCAAGAGTTGCGCTACGTTATCGATGCCGTATCGCTGATCCGCCGCGAGCTGCACGGTCGTGTGCCGCTAATTGGTTTTGCAGGCAGTCCGTGGACCGTGGCTACTTACTGCGTGGAAGGTGGCAGCAGCCGCGATTTCGCCCGCATCAAAGGCATGATGTACGACCATCCGAAAACGCTGCATGCGTTGTTGGAAGTGCTGACGCAAGCCACCATTCAATACCTCAGCGCGCAGATTGCTGCGGGTGCGCAAGCCATCATGATCTTCGATACCTGGGGCAGCGTGTTAACGCCGCGCCACTACCGTGAGTTCTCGCTTGATTACATGGCCCGCATTGTGAATGCCTTGCCGCGCCAAGCGGAGAATCGCGTCGTACCACGCATTGTGTTCACCAAGGGCGCAGGGTCGTTGCTAAGCGATATGGCCAAGTTGGATTGCGATGCGTTGGGTGTGGATTGGATGACCGATCTGGCTGAAGCCCGCCGGTTGGTGGGCGATAGCAAAGCGCTGCAAGGCAATCTCGATCCGTGTGCTCTATACGCTCAGCCGGAACGAATTCGCGAGCATGTCGCGCAAGTACTCGCTAGTTATGGTCGTGGACCTGGCCATGTGTTCAATCTCGGCCATGGCATTCATCCGGCCATTCCGCCCGAACATGCCGGCGCCATGATTGATGCGGTCCACGAGCTGAGTCCTGCATACCACCGCTGACGCGTATCAATACGGATTCCACTGCAGATTTGAGTAGCATCTACTAATTCTTGCAGTATCAGCACTCGCTGCCGATTGGATATGCTTTTCCTGGGGCTGCCTTAACTCTACCCATGTGGCTAGAATGCCGCCGTGTTCGCCAGTCACGACAGACAACACGAAGCAACGGCGACCCAAATAACTTGTAGGTCTTGAGGAGATATCGATGAAACAACGTTCACTGCTATTGGCTGTGGCGACCACAGCGGCTCTGGTTGGCGCACCTCCAGCGATGGCCGGCGCCGAGGTGGGTAGCTGGTATGTGGCCCCGAAAGCCGTCTACGTCGATCCAGACAAAGTCTTCGGCGCCGACGAAAGTACTGGTGGCAGTCTGGCGTTCGGCAAAGTAGTGAGCAAAGCCTGGGATATCGAACTGGCCTATATCGATTCTCGTCACGATGTAATTGGGGGCGGAGAAAAGCTTAAGCTCGCCGGGGCAGAATTGAACTTCAATCGCGTTTTTATGCGCGACAAAGTAGTCAGCCCTTTCATCGGCCTGGGCATCAACTCCATCTCCGCGCGCGAGATTGCCACCGGCGAAAACAGTCATGATGTCGGCGCTGCCATCAGGGCCGGCATCCTTGCCGATCTCACCAGCAACGGCGCGCTGCAGCTATCGGCCGAAATCGGCAAGCGCTCCGATGACCTTACGCAACAGCTTGAAGACGTATTCGGTGGCGTGGGCTTGCGCTTCAATTTCGGCGCACCGGCGAAAGCGGTTGCTGCGGCACCGGTGGTGCCAAAGGCAGTTGTAGCTGCGCCAGCACCAGCTCCGGTGGTTCCACCACCGCCTGCCGATAGCGATCGTGACGGCGTCATCGATGCCACCGACCAGTGCCCCAACACGGTGGCTGGCGCCAAGGTCGATGCCAAGGGTTGTGAGATGGATGGTGACAACGATGGTGTGGTTGATCGTCTCGACAAATGCCGCAGGACGCCTGTTGGTGACAAGGTTGACGCCGTTGGTTGCGGAGTGAACATTGCCCTGGAGGTTCAGTTCGACACCAACTCGGCCAATATCAAATCCGATAGCTATGCCGAGCTGGACACCTTCGTGCAGTTCTTCAACAACGTGCCGTCGGCCAAGGGTGAGTTGCAGGGCCACACTGACAATGTGGGTAAGGATGCTTACAACCTGAAGCTTTCGCAGCGTCGTGCTGACTCTGTCAAAGCCTATGTGCTTAGCAAAGGTGTCGATCCTGCACGCATTACATCAACCAAGGGCTATGGCGAAGCGCAGCCAGTGGCCGACAACACCACCGTTGAAGGCCGTACTGCCAATCGCCGCGTACTGTTTGTACGCTCCGACTGGACCAAGTAAGCAGGTGTAGATACTGACCATAGTCGCTCGAGAAATTGGGCTAGCTTTGGTTAGTGAGAAGCATAAGGGCGATCTGGGTAGCCGGATCGCCCTTTGTTATGCGGCAAGTTCCTTGCATCAACGCGGCATCGCAAAGCTCTGCGCCCAGTACACGACATAGTCGTCGTGCGTATTGACGGCGAACGCAATGCCCATTTCGCTGAACGTCGGATTCATGATGTTGGCACAGTGCCCAGGACTATCCAGCCAACCTAGTACTACTTGTTCCGCATTAGTGGCGCCTGCGGCGACATTTTCAGCCACCCTTTGCCATCGATAGCCTTGTCGCGTTACGCGTTGTGCCGGCGTACTGCCATCGCTGCCCGAGTGCTGCATGAGCTTGTGACGAGACATGTCAACGGCATGCAGTTGTGCCGCTTGGGTGAGTGTGGCATTCAAGCGCAGCGGCCCGGTCGCCGCGTAATACTCCTGACCACAGCGACGACCATTGGCGCGTGCTTGATTCACCAGTGTTAGAACTCGCTGCGCAACGGCATTGGCATCAGTGGGAATGGCTTGCGGCGCTGCCAACACAATCCACAACTCGTCACCGCGCTGCTCGTTGGCCATATGTTGCCACACGGGATTCAACAGCAGCTTGCAATACTTTTGCGCCAGCAAGCGGCGAATGTCCGGATCGCGACTATAGCCGCGCAAACGAATGGTGCTCAATTGTGTGGCCGGATAGTTCATTGCGCGCGCGGCTTGTTCGGCGCTCGCGCCGTTGGCAATGCGTTTTACCGCATCTTGCAGGCGAGCATCAGTTTGCAGAGCCGATAGCTTGCTACCCAGCGCACAGCCACCGCTGCGTAGTTCATTGACGACTGCATATACGTTGCCGAGTGCAGTAGGACTGCCCAGCATCAAGCTCAGCACAACCAAGAAACGCCACGAACAAAAACTCAAAGCGATCTGTCGACGCATGGATCACCCATGATGAAAACACATTCAGCGGTAGCTACGCGATATGGCAAGGACCGCACACATGATCGGGGGCTACTCGAAAAAGCGTATGCTACAACGCTTGTATGGTTGTTCCGTCGTAGTTCACAAACAAGGTAGCGGCGCGCCATCGACACGTCGATGCACAGTGGTCGCGGGCGACGGTTGAAGGCACGCCCGTGAATTGGCAGGAAGTTATGAGACTGTTGGTTACGTTGATGTTCTGGACTCCAACGCAGCGACGGAATGGTTTGACGACAGGCCCTAGCGATTACTCTAAGAACGGTTCCACGTTGTTTGCCTGCTCCCTACCCAACCGCCGCCGAATCGCTTCTTCGCGCGCATCATCGATGGCAAGCATGACCACATCCAGATCGGCGCTGGTGGCATCCTTCACAAACTTGCCGGTCAATGGACTGTCGGGCTTGAGTTCGCCCTGTGCAAACAAGGCCCACATTTCGTTGGCATAGTCGGTGTCCAATAGCTCGGGGGCAAAGCGCGCCAGACTGGTGGTGACATTCTTAACGTCGCGCTCCAACATCGACAGCGCATTGTTGTTGCCGGCGGCGCTGACGGCTTGCGGTAGATCGATGATCACCGGGCCGGTGGCGTCGATGAGAATGTTGTATTCGGATAGATCGCCGTGAATCAGTCCGCAGCACAACATACGCACCACTTGGCGAATCAAGAATTGATGATAGTCGCGCGCCTGCTCGGGCGATAACTCCACCTCACCCAAGCGCGGCGCCGAGTGGCCCTCAGCATCGGTGACCAATTCCATCACTAACACATCGTTGAAATAGCCGTACGGCTTGGGCACGCGCACCTCGGCAGCGGCCAATTGATACAGCGCATTGACTTCGGTGTTCTTCCACGCGCTTTCCTGTTCCTTGCGCCCATAGCCTGTGCTTTTGGCCATGGCGCGCGCCTGACGACTACCGCGCACCTTGCGACCTTCTTGATATTGAGCACGGGCTTGAAAGCTACGTTGCCCCATATCTTTGTAGACTTTGGCGCAACGAATCTCGGCGCCGCAACGTACTACGTAGACGGAGGCTTCCTTGCCGCTTTTCAACGCGCGCAGCACTTCGTCGATGATGCCGTCGTCGATGAGTGGTTGCAGGCCGTTAGGCGTTTTCATGATATCCAGGGGCGTATGGCGATTACCTACAATAGCATCCGCACCCCAGTCAGCCAAAAATTAACCGCTCACTGCGGCGTAACCGCAGCGCGCGTGGCGGCAAACTCGATTGGTTCAGCGCTGGTAAAGCCGCCGGTGGTCTGCATGCGAATGCGCAACGTGTTGCCGTCGAGTTCGGCGCTGTAGCTATGCGTCAATTGCCGGTCTTCATTGTTCATGGAAATGCCGGTATGGGTGACGAAGCTCAGATAATGGCCATTCACCGTGAGATTCTCGATGCCGCGCGGATACTCAAGATAGCTTGCCGTTCCGGTCAATTGACCGGCAAAGAGTTTGAACTCGAAGGTTTCTTTGAAACGATCTCCCCAGCCGTAGTTAAGCTCGCTAGTGGTCTCCCACGCGCCCACCAGTGGTTGCATGCTTGATGTGGTCAAGGCGGCAGGATCCACCGGCGGCGTGGCAGGTGTGTACCAATAAGCCGCCACAGCACCCGCCACTGCCAGGAAGCACGCCAAGGCTGCCAGCCAGCGGATGCGACGAGCCTGCAAGGTTGGCATATCCAGCGACTCAACCAAGCGTTCGAGATCGGCTTCCCAACTCGCTTCGTTGAGCGTCAAGGTCTGTCTGCGAGTGAGGTCGCGCAGCGGCTCCGGCAGGTCTGAGGTCTGCGGCAAGGCCGCACTAGCCAGCAACACCGGTATAACCTTATTGGCTGAGGTCAATGCGGCGGCGACTTCCATGCGTACAAAATCCTGCGGGTCATCGATACGGCGTTGACCATTGGCCAGCGGCCCCTGCCAGCGTGGGCCGATCAGCACCAGCGTTACGCGCGCCTGCGCCAGGCTGGCATCGATCACAGCCGCGAAATTTTCGCCGGCTTCAATGTCGCGTATATCGCGAAACACATGGCCCTTGCCCAAGATACGCTCCAGCGAATCTTCCAAGCGCCCAGCATATCCCGCGCAGTCGTCGCGACGATACGAAATGAATACCGCCGATTTGTTCATGGCTCGGTCCTTGCTGTGTGGCGTTTGCGAGTGTAGTAGGATCAGCGCGGCTTGCGAGGAGCCTGTCGGACTTAGGATTGATCTACTGCGGCGGTGCCTAATTGGTCCATTTTTTTGATCGTTCTCGTTAAATAGCTACGGCTATTCGCCTCAAACGATCAAAAAACTGTCCTCAATTATTCACTCGCCTCGCTACGATCACCTAAGTCCGACAGGCTCCTAGCCACCACATTTTGTTCGAGTACAGACGAGGGATCAATGGCCATGGCCAACACACTCGAAGCACGTATCGCTGCCAAAGGACCGAAGAAAATTTTGTCCTGCGATGGCGGCGGTATCTTAGGACTGATGAGCGTCGAGATTCTCGCCAAGGTGGAGGTCGAGCTGCGCGTCGCGCTACAGCGACCCGAGCTGGTGCTGGCGGATTATTTCGATTTTGTCTGCGGCACTAGCACCGGCGCAATTATCGCGGCCTGTGTCAGTGCCGGGATGTCCACCGCTACGATTCGAGATTTCTATGTCAGCAGCGGCGCGGAGATGTTCGATCGCGCCTCACTGGTGAAGCGCTTACGCTACGACTACAACAGCGAACCGTTGGCCAGGAAGTTGCGTGAAGTGTTTACGCAGCAATTGGGCGGCGATACTACGCTCGGCAGTCCCGCGCTGCGTACGGTGCTGATGATGATGCTGCGCAATGCCACCACCGACTCGCCGTGGCCGGTATGGAACAATCCCCATGCCAAGTTCAACCAGCGCGTCCGCAAGGATTGCAATTTGGACTTGCCGCTGTGGCAGTTGGTGCGCGCCAGCACCGCAGCACCCACTTACTTTCCGCCGGAGGTGGTGACCTTTGCCACCGGCACGCCCGACGAATACAGCTTCATCTTTGTCGATGGCGGCGTGACCACCTACAACAATCCGGCGTGGCTGGCATTTCAAATGGCCACCGCGCGCCCTTATGCGTTGAACTGGGCGGTGGGCGCCGAGCAACTGTTGGTGGTGTCGGTAGGCACTGGTGGCACTGCCAAGGCGCGGCCTAATTTGCAAGCCGATGATTTATGGCTTCTGGATAACGCCAAGAATGTTCCCGCTGCCTTGATGAGTGCCGCGTCCGCCGGTTGGGATATGACCTGCCGCACGGTGGGCGAATGCCGTTACGGTGCAGCCATCGATAGCGAGTTCGGCGATATGATGTGCGCGCCTGATGCGGGAAATTGGACCGGCCACAAATTGTTTAGCTACATGCGTTACGATCCGGATGTGTCGGCGCAGGGACTGCGTGCCTTGGGTTTGAGCGATATCGATCCGGCCAACGTGCAAACCTTGGATTCGGTGCAATACATTCCGCAGATTCAGCGAGTCGGTCAGGCTTATGCCGCACAGCATGTGCTGCCGACACATTTTCGCGGTTTTGTGTAAACGAGCTGTTGAGACGAGCCACACATGCGTCAACGCTACCGTCGCAAGGCCGATCAATTCGTGACCGCAGTGCAATTGAATCTGCCGCTCAGCACGTTTACCTATCAGAAGTGGGGCGGCGAACAGCACGCCAAGCGCAGCGATTGGCTGGTTGATAACGATGGCGACGTGTATACGGTCGATCAGGAATCCTTCGCCAACACTTATCGCTGTTTGCGCCCGGGCGTGTATCTGAAGACCACGCCAATTTGGGCGGAGCAGGCGAGCCACGCCGGGGTGGCGCAAACCAAGGAAGGCCAGTCGCAGTACGCTGCCGGCGATTACTTGGTGTCGAACAATCAAGACGGCAGCGATGCGTACTGCGTGAGCGCGGAAAAATTTGCCGCGTTGTACGAGCTCGATGCATAAACAATAAGGATCTTGGGGTAGATTCATGCAAGGCATCTTCATCAGCTATCGTCGTCTCGACAGCCAGAGCGCCGCCGGCCGGCTGGCCGATCATTTGCGCGAGCATCTGCCCCAGGTGCCGCTGTTCCGCGATGTCGAAACCATCGAACCGGGCGTGGATTTTGTTGAAGCCATTAATCGCGCCTTGCAGTCCTGCGGCGTGTTGCTGGCAGTGATCGGACCGCGCTGGCTGACGCTCGCCGATGCCAGCGGCAAACATCGTCTCGACGATCCCAACGATTACACACGCCTGGAAATCGTCACGGCGTTGCAGCGCAACGATGTGCGAGTAATCCCGGTGCTGGTGGAAGGCGCGCAAATGCCCGACACCCAGCAACTACCGGAGGATTTGCAATCGCTATGTCGGCGCAACGCCATCGAAATTACCGACAAGCGCTGGGAGTATGACGTTACGCAATTGCGCGATACCTTGATAAAGGCGCTGAGTATCGAACCGCCGCCGCGCCCCAACCCGCCGCAACCACCGCCCGCACCGACGGAGGTTGCTTGGTATCGTCGACTCACCGGCAAGCAATGGGCATATGTCGCCGCTGGCGTGGTGGTGCTGGGTGCCATCGTGGAACAGATCGACTATGTCGAGCCCGACTATCCACCAGTCGACTACGTGCCACCGGTGAATGTGGTGGGGAACAATTCAGTCGATCCAAACACACCAGCCACTATCAACAGCGCTGCATCAGCCACCTTGACCGGCTATTGGCGGGACGTGGACGGCGGCCAATACCAGGTGATTCAACAAGGCTTGCAAGTGGCAATTCAAGGCAGTCATCCCACAGGACCGGTGTACGGCACGGGCGTAATCGCCAACAATGTGTTGACGCTCAACTACACCATCAACGGCGTGCCCTATGGCGCGCAATTGACGATGAACACCGATGGCAGTCTGGCGGGCCACTATGCCAGCAGTTATTCCGGTCTCAACGGCGCCATAGCGCTGCAGCGCGCTCAATGAAGTAGGGCTTGTGAGGTAGGAGCGGGCCAGGCCCGCGCTTACTTGCCTTTCAATTCATCACGCAGTGCGCGTCGCAGGATTTTGCCAACGTTGGTCTTGGGCAGTTCGGCGCGGAAATACACGTGCTTGGGTAGCTTGTAGCCGGTGAGTTCGTGGCGGCAGTGCTCGACAATTTGTTCCGCCGTCAGCGTGGGGTCTTTGCGTACCACGAACACCGCCACCACTTCACCGGCCCGCTCGTCATCCTGTGCCACCGCAGCGACTTCCAGTACGCCGGGATGCGCGGCAATCACCGCTTCCACTTCGTTGGGGAATACCTTGAAGCCGGAGACGGTAATCATGTCTTTCTTACGATCATTAATGAACACGAAGCCGCGCTGATCCATGTAACCGATATCGCCGGTGCGCAGCCAGCCATCGGGCAACATCACCTTG
>JANMSB010000397.1:0-2103 GCA_031388915.1 Pseudomonadota bacterium
CGCACGCTGCTGTCCTGGCATCAGCGCTTCAATGCGCACTGGCCAGAGATCGCCGATCGCTATGGCGAACGTTTCCAACGCATGTGGAATTTCTGGTTGCTGGCCTCGGCCGCCTACTTTCGCGCGCGCCGCGACCAGTTATGGCAGGTGGTGTTGTCGCCCCACGGCGTGCCTGGGGGGTATGCAGAGGTGCGGTGAGTTGTTTGTAGCCAGCAAGCAACGGAGTGCCCGTTCCTGACGTAGCGTGTAGGTTGTGCTTTGCTTCTGGTGGTCGTAGCAGCTTGATCTTGCCCCCACCCTAACCCTCCCCCGCGCGAGACGCGCAAGGGAGGGGACAAAAACAATCGCGTTCTTATCCCCTCCCTTGCGCAGCGGGGGAGGGTTAGGGTGGGGGCAAATTACGGTGGGGGGCAAAATCGTTGGCGAAAATCAGTTCGTGCAGGCCACAAGTCACTGCATGCTTGTTTCACCCATAGGCCACAGCCATGCCCATGCCTGAACTCTTCATTCAATCGCCGCCGCAACTGGGCAACCAATACAACGACGATGAGTTGTTGCAGGGTTATCTGCAACGCGTGCTGCCGCCGACGATGTTGCGCGATGTCGAGCCGCAACTGCTGGCCATGGGTGAGCTGGCGGGTGGCTCGTTATACGCCATGCAACTTGCAGACCGCCTCAACGAACCACGACTGACGCGGTGGGATGCCTGGGGCAACCGCATCGATCACGTCGAACTCACACCGCTCTGGCAACGCTGCGCACGCCTTGCTGTCGAATACGGTCTGGTGGCATTGCCTTACGAACAACTGCATGGTGCGAATTCCAGAATCCATCAATTCGCATTGGTGTATTTGTTTCATGCGTCCTCGGATGTTTATACCTGTCCCTTGGCCATGTCTGACGGCGCAGCGCGTTGCTTGCTGGAATCCGGCAACAAGGTATTGATCGAACGCGCCGTCAACAAACTGACCAGCCGCGATCCGGATCAAGCCTGGACCAGCGGTCAATGGATGACTGAGGCTACGGGTGGTTCCGATGTTGGCCACTCGCTCACTCGTGCAGAGCCGGAGGGTAATCGTTGGCGATTGTTCGGCAAGAAGTGGTTTACCTCGGCGGTGAATTCGCAAATGGCGTTGGCCTTGGCGCGCCCCGAAGGCAACGCCCAAGGCGGGCGCGGTCTGGCGCTGTTTTATTTGGAGACGCGCGATAAGGCGGGCCGTCTTAACGGCATTCGTATCGAACGCCTTAAGGAAAAATTGGGCACACGCAAAGTGCCGACCGCGGAGCTGTGGCTGGAAGCATGCCACGCGCAATTAGTGGGCGAGCCCAAGGACGGCACCCGCGCCATCGAGCCCATGTTGATGATCACGCGCGTCTGGAATGCCGTCAGCGCGGCGGCCGCTATGCGTCGTGGTGTGGCGCTGGCGCGCTCCTATGCCCAACAACGCCGCGCCTTTGGTAAACGCTTGAACGAGCTGCCCTTGCACGCCGAGACACTGGCGACATTAGAAGCCGAAGCCCAAGCCGCGTTCTTGCTGACCTTCGAAGTGGTGCGTCTGCTGGGGCTGAAAGAAGCCAATGAGATTGCCGATGGTCAACGTGCCTTGCTGCGCCTGCTCACACCCATCGCCAAGCTCACCACCGCCAAGCAGGCAGTGGCCACTTTAAGCGAAGTCATCGAATGCTTTGGCGGCGCCGGCTATGTCGAAGATACCGGCCTGCCATCATTAGTGCGCGATACCCAAGTGCTACCGATCTGGGAAGGCACCACCAACGTACTGGCGCTCGACGCCCTGTTGCGTAGCGATGCGCAAGCTGGCATGCGCGCCCTGTACAAACGCGCCACCGGCATCGCCAGTAGCGTCACCGACGGCAGCCTGCAAACCGTGACCGCCACCGCCATGACCATTCTGGCGCAAGCGCAGCAGTGGTTGATTCAGACCGAAGATGCGCAGGTCTTGCAAATCGGCGCGCGTCGCTGGGCGCTGAGTGTGGGGCGGGCTTATGAGTTGTTGTTGTTGGTCGAGCAGGCGCAGTGGGATTTGTTGCGGCGTAAGGAGTCGACGGCGGTGGGCAGTGCGCAGAGATTTGCGGCGACGTTTG
>JANMSB010000410.1:0-2755 GCA_031388915.1 Pseudomonadota bacterium
AGTTGTTTCACGCCTTCATCAACACCGGTGTAATCCACTAGTACGCCGAGCCGCGCACCCTGGAGTGCGCTCTTGTCCAGAAATTTGGTGTAGTCACGATGATAACGACCCGCGGATGAAGCCGTTTCGCTGTCGGCCGCATCTACGCCAGTCATGGCGCCTAATGCAACTGCCACATCGTAAATGGAACGCGCCATCGGTCCACCAGTATCAAACGACAGACCCAGTGGAATAATGCCATCGCGCGATAACAAGCCGCGCGTGGGCTTGATACACGCTAATCCATTCACCGAACAGGGGTTACGAATCGATCCACCCGTATCCGTGCCCAACGCAATCGGCGCATACCACGCTGCCACCGATGCGCCCGAGCCACCACTGGAACCGGATGGACCACGCGCAAGATCATGCGGATTCAACGTCTGACCGCCCAATGAACTAAACCCATTGGTCTTGGCACTGGAAGCAAACTCGCTGAGATTGGACTTGGCAAAAATGATGGCGCCGGCTTCACGCAATTTCTTCACCGTAAACGCATCATTGGGTGGTATTGATCCTTCGAGAAACACTGAGCCGCCCGTGGTCGGCATGTCGTAAGTATCAAAGTTATCTTTGAGAATCACCGGCACCCCATGCAGCGCACTGCGCGGCCCCTTTGCCTTGCGTTCGGCATCGAGCGCACGCGCTTCATCTAATGCATTAGGGTTCACCAGAATCAGCGCATTGAGTTTCGGGCCGACATCGTCATAGGCCTTCACGCGCGCCAACGACATCTGAATCAGCTTCTCTGAAGTCAACGTACCCTTGCTCATCGCTGCCTGTAGATCAGCCACTGTGGCACTTACCAGATCAACCGATGCCGCGTGCGTCGGCAACGCCATTGCCAGTGCGATACTCATACTCAGCAAGCATTGCCGCCACAACTTGCGTTCAAGATGTTTTGTTTCAGGCTGCATGGATCAAATTCTCACAGGGTATCGGTGGGCAGCGCTGGCGTGAACTTAGGCAAACGAATTGCCTTGGTGGCTTGCTCAAAGTCGTAGCCATAGCCGAGCAACTTCGCTTCACTGAACGCCGGGCCAAAGAACGAAATAGTTACCGGCAAGCCGCTCTTGGTCATGCCCGCCGGCACGATCAAATCGGGATAACCGGTTTGGTTGGCAATGTTGGTGGGCGATGCAGTGGGCGATGGTGCACTCGGCGGTGTCGTCGGTTTAATCAATGCCGCCGCAGTCGGATTGGTCGGATACACAATGGCGTCAAGCTGATGCTTCTTCATCACGCCGTCCACTGTAGCCGTGATCATTTTCAGGCCTTCGTTCTTCGCCGCCAGATACAACGGATCATTCAGATCCAGCGCTATCGACTGCGTGTACTTCAAGCCATAGGCCTTCTCAGCGCTGCGATAACCGGTCTTGGGATCGTTGGCCAGCTTCACCAGATCATCCATGGTCTTGGGATATTTTGGCCCAGTGGTCTTCAGGTAATCGGCGATTTGCGCTTTGAACTCAGATGCCATCACTAAAGACGACACGCCCATACGGCCTTCGAGCATGTAATCGGGATACTTGAAATCCACCACGGTGGCGCCGAGCTTGGTCAACTGCGCCACGGCGGCATTGAACACCGTATCCACTTCGGGATTCTTGCCGGTGAAGTCACGCGCCACACCAATGCGCGCCCCTTTCAATGCACCTACTTTCAAGGACGCGGTGTAATCCTTCGCCACCTTACCGACGCTCTTTTGTGTAGCCGCATCGGCTGGATCAACACCGGCCATCACATTCAACGAAATCGCAATGTCATAGACACTACGCGCCATCGGACCACCGGTATCAAAGGTCAACGCCAGCGGCACGATGCCATCACGCGACAACAAACCATGCGTGGGTTTCAAACCGACAATGCCGTTAACCGAACTCGGTCCGCGCACCGAACCACCGGTGTCGGTGCCCATGCCGATCTGCGCAAATACGGCAGCCAGTCCTGCACCAGTGGCGCCGCTGGAACCTGCCGGACCGCGCGTTAAATCATGTGGATTGAGTGTCTGTCCGCCCATGGTGCTGGAACCATTGGGCACGGTACCGGCTTTGATGACAGCAGGATCTTTTGCACCACTGACGCTACCGCCACCACCAGCGAACTCAGACAGATTTACTTTAGCGAGAATGATGGCGCCAGCATCGCGCAGCTTTTTTACGGTGAGCGCATCGTCAGGTGCCATCGAGCCGGCGAGTAATTGCGAACCGGCCGTCGTGGGCATATCAAACGTATCGAAGTTATCTTTCAGGATGACCGGAATGCCATGTAGCGGACCACGAATCTTGCCGGCCTTGCGTTCGGCATCGAGCGCCTTGGCCTGCTCCAACGCTTTGGAATTGAGCGTGATCACCGTGTTGATCGTCGGACCTTTCTTGTCATAGGCCGCGATGCGCGCCAGATAAGCTTGCGTGAGTTTTTCCGAGGTCAGCGTGCCCGCCTTGAACCCCGCATTGAGATCGGCAATGGTCGCTGTATACAGATTGATGGGTGCTGCATGCGCAGCATGCGGCGCCAGCGAAGTCGCCAATGCTGCCACCACCATGACAGACAACAACGTGCGTCGCATTGGCAGGGGCAGCGTAAGCAATGCAGAAGATGGATTCATGCGCATGAGTAACTCTCCAATTTCAATGTTTGACTGACTGTCATTTCGAACTCAGTGAGAAATCTTGCTTTGCCTGGTTGCCTGCACAGCAAAACTTGCAAGATTTCT
>JANMSB010000449.1:0-2198 GCA_031388915.1 Pseudomonadota bacterium
CAATAGCGGATCGTCGGGCAATAGTTGCTTGGCTTCTTCTTCCAACATTACCGGGATGCCATCGCGAACGGGGAACGCCAGCCGATCAGCGCGACAAACGAGTTGCTCGCTACCTTTGTCGTACTTAAGCGGACTCTTGCAGATGGGACAGGCCAAAATGTCGAGCAATCGGGAATCCATGTAAACCTCTAGTGCTTGACCAAGCATTGTTGCAGGCATTGCTGCAGCCTAGCTTCGTCAGCTTCATTAAAAATGACCTCGGCACCTACCGCCCAATGCCGAGCACCGGCAAAGCGGCGGCATTTTACGGCATCCTTCTCGGTCATGAGCACCGGCAGTGCATCGCCGAACTCAATATCGTCCACGGTCAATTCGGCATGGTCGCGCAACAAGCGCGCATCCATGCGCACTTCCATCGTGCGCAGCGCCTGCAGGAACGCCAGCGGATTGCCGATACCGGTGACCACATGAACCTGTTGCCCGCGCAACGAGTCCAGCGGACGCGGCTCGCCGGAGTGAAGGGAACGCAACTTGGTCAGGCCAATGCGAAACGCCGCATGGGGGATGGGCAGTGGCGGCGGTTGGCGCTCCACACGTTGATTGAACAGCACCATGTTGGCCGTTTCGAGCCGCTGCAGCGGCTCGCGCAACGGCCCCGCAGGCAGCAAGTGGCCATTGCCGAACAGACGACTGGCATCGACCACCACCAACTCCAGATCGCGCTGCAGGCGATAGTGCTGCAAGCCATCGTCGGAGATGATGACGTCCGCACCCGCCGCAATCGCCTGCTCGGCCGCTGCCACCCGGTTCGGACCGGCAAACACCAGGCAATGGGTTTCCTGAGCGATCAACACCGCCTCATCGCCGAGCAGATTGGGATCGCTGCCGGGTTTCACCTGTTGTGGCCATGACTTGGCTTTGCCGCCGTAACCCCGGGTAATCACGCCCACGGTATGACCTTGCGCGGCCAGCGTGTTGACCAACCAAATCACCACGGGTGTTTTGCCGGTACCGCCCACCGTCAGATTGCCGACCACAATCACCGGCTTGCTGAGCTTGGTGCTGCGCAGTAATCCGACGCGAAATGCCCAGCGGCGCAACGACACGATGCAGCCGAACAGCCAGGACAATGGCAGCAATGGCAACGCCGCACCGGGACGGTCGTACCACAGTTGCTGTAGTCGGGCATCGAGCGACATGCGCGGCGTTATACGTTGAACTGCATGCGATGCAGCGCTGCATAAGCACCACCGCGCGCCAGCAACTCGGCATGCGTGCCGACTTCGACGATGCGGCCGCTATCCATGACCACAATACGATCGGCTTTCTCGATGGTGGACAGCCGATGCGCAATTACCAGCGTGGTGCGGTTTTGCATCAATTGTTCGAGAGCGGCTTGAATGGTGCGTTCGGATTCGGTGTCCAGCGCCGACGTGGCTTCATCCAAAATAAGAATAGGCGCATCTTTCAGTAGCGCCCGAGCGATAGAAATGCGTTGCTTCTGCCCACCAGAAAGCAATACACCGCGTTCACCCACGGTGGTTTCCATCCCTTGTGGCAGCTTGCCGGCAAACTCCAGCACATGCGCTGCTTTGGCGGCGCGCTCGATCGCTGCGGGATCAGCACTACGGCCGAACGCAATGTTGTTGCTGATGCTATCGTCGAACAGCACAACGTCTTGACTTACCAGCGCAATTTGCTCGCGCAGGTTATGCAGTTGGTAGTCGCGAATGTCGAGACCATCAACCAATAGCGCACCTTGCTTGAGGTCGTAAAAACGCGGCAGCAAATTCACCATAGTCGATTTGCCGCTGCCGGACTTGCCGACAAACGCTACCGTCTCGCCTGCCTTGATCGTCAGCGACACGCCGTTCAATGCCGGTACGGTGCCGGTATCGTAGGTATATGTGATGTCGCGGTATTCGACTTCACCGCGCACACGTTGTACTTGGTACGTACCATTATCGGGCTCCGATGGCTCGTCGATGACTTCGAACAAGCTTTCGCCAGCGGCAATGCCTTGCTGAATGGGGCCGGATATATTCACCAAGTCGCGTAGTGGATTCATGATGCCCAGCAGAGCGGCAAGAAAACCCGTGAACTCGCCCACCGTGATTTCGTTATTGATTGCCTGCTTGGTGGCAATCCACAGCACCACTGACAACGCGATGGAAGCAATGGTCTGTACCACCGGATTA
>JANMSB010000461.1:0-2176 GCA_031388915.1 Pseudomonadota bacterium
CGAAACTTCAGGACGCTTCGAAGGCCGCAGGTCATCCCTGTGGGACAAAGCTCAGCGACCGGAATCCGCACTCCGGTCGCTGAGCGGAGTCGAAGCGTCCTGCTCTTCACGAAACTGTCGGCCCGCCTCTTCTAGCGCAAGCGCCAGATTGAGAGCCGCCTGATGCTGAAGCACACGTTGCTCATACGTCAGTCGCAAGCTCTCATCGATCAGGCTCATGTCGAACCCGGCTTGTTCGGCCTGCTGGATGGCGTTCATGATGGCACGGATAGCCGAAGCCAACAGCGGGAATGGCACCAACTACGAGCTTGTGCGCATTTCAGCGGGAAAGGCTTTTCTCACTTCCAAACTCTGTAGGTAGAGCTGCACATGTTCAGGAGTGTCAATGCCATGCTTCTTGGCCCACGTGATGAGTTGATAGAAAAATATGTCTGCGAGCGTGAAATCCTCGCTTGCGATGAATCCCAGCGGCTTGACCCACTCCCATACCGCCGCAATGTTCTTGCGCGCTTGCCGCAGGGAATCTTCCGTGGTTCCCTCCTGCCAGCCATACAGTTGATTGAGCCGCCCGGCTTGATCGGCCACCCATAAATAGGGCTCCACTTCAGTCAACCCAAAATGGAGTACCTGACGAAACCGGTAGTTGTCAGCCGCACCTTTCGGTATTAGGCGCTGAGACGCGCTGATGTCGTTGAGGTATTCCATGATGGCAACAGATTCGGTCAGCACTTTTTCACCGTGAATCAATACCGGAATCTTGGCGGCGGGATTTAACTTCAGAAATTCTGGTGTCCGTGTTTCGCCTTTGAGTGGATCAAGTCGCACTACGCGATGCGGTATTTCCAGTTCACGTAGCGTCCACAACACGCGCTCAGCGCGTGAACGGAAGGTATAGGCATATAGAACCAGCTCATCCATTGTTTATTCCTCGCCGTCACTCGGCCTATTCAGACGGGCAGACACATGGGTCTGCCCCTACGCCAGCTCCAGATACTCCACGATCAACTGTAACTTCTCATCCCCGCGAAATTCATTCACATCCAGCCGATAGGCCAGTTGCACTTTGTCGCCCACTCTCACTTGCGGCGCATCGTCGTGATCGAAGTGGCGGAAGGCAATGGCCTCACAGGTTTCGTTGCCAATGGCAACCTTCAGTTTCAAGTGCCGTTCACCGAGGATGCGTGAGTCGATGACGCGGAATTGGCCATCGAACAAAGGTTCGGGGAAGTTCTGTCCCCAGGGACCGGACTCGCGCAGTTGTTTGGCAACTTCCAATTTGAATTCGGTGGGTTTGAGTTCGCCATCGCTATGTACAACACCCACCGCATCGTCATGCGTCATCCAGCGATTCACTTCTTCATCGAATGCAGCACGAAACGCGTCGAGCTTATCGGCGCCGATAGATAATCCGGCCGCCATCGCGTGGCCACCAAACTTATCAATCAAGCCTGGATGATGTGCGGCCACAGCATCCAGCACATCGCGAATATGTACGCCGGGAATGGAACGTGCCGAGCCTTTTAACGTGATGTCGTCGGCGCGCGCCATGGCAATCACCGGGCGATGCACGCGATCTTTGACGCGCGAGGCTACCAGACCTACTACACCCTGATGCCAATGCTCTTCATACAGACATAGCCCAAGTGGCAGAGTTTCGGCATCCAGTTGCATTTGTTCCAGTGCTGCCAGTGCTTCGGCTTGCATCTGCTGTTCGATGTCGCGGCGATCGAGATTCATCTGCGTGAGCTGCGCGGCAATGGCGCGTGCGGTGGTCATGTCGTCGGTAAGCAGGCATTGAATGCCGAGACTCATGTCATCAAGACGACCCGCCGCATTCAGACGCGGCCCCACCTGAAAACCCAGATCCGAGGCCACACAGGTTTCAATGCGCTTGTTGGCGGCTTCGAGCATGGCGCGAATGCCGGGGACGCATCGACCGGCGCGAATGCGCTTCATGCCCTGTGCCACCAGGATGCGATTGTTGGCATCCAAGGGCACCACATCGGCAACGGTGCCCAACGCCACGAGGTCCAGCAACTCTGCAACTGACGCAGCCTTGGCGTTAACCAACCCTTGCTCCGCCATGGCGCGCGTCAAAGCCGCCATCAAGTAAAACGCCACCCCCACACCCGCGAGTGCTTTGCTGGGAAAAGCATTGCCCGGCGCATTGGGATTC
>JANMSB010000515.1:0-3935 GCA_031388915.1 Pseudomonadota bacterium
TGAGCAGGATTCAAGTCAACGATGTGAATAGCGAATCCGCACCGTCCTACGCGTTAGTCGGTGTCGATGGCGGTTATGTATTCGCTACACGCAGCGCGCTAGTCCGAACCTTTATCAATGTCGAGAATGCGCTGGACCGAAGCTATATCGGTTCAGTGATCGTGAACGACGGCAATGGCCGCTACTATGAGCCAGGCACATCGCTGTCGGTGTTGGCTGGCGTGAGCGTGAAGTGGCGGTACTGATGCGGCGGTTTTCACTGGTGCGAATTACAGTGTGATTGAACGGGGCGTTGGCCTGATGCCGTTGTTCGGGGGACTCAAGGATAGGCGGATGATAGGCACTATGCACGGACGGCCGGTACAATGGTTACTGCCCTCCCGGCCTGCGCCAGTGGCCAGTTGTAGATGGACAAGGCTTGCTTTGGGGTACCCACATGAATCTTGCCGAATTGATTGCCATCGATGTGCACACGCATGCGGAAGTCTCATGTCGTCAGGAGCCTGACGAGGCGTGGCGGCCGTATGAGGAAGCTGCCGGCAAATACTTCAAGGCCGGTAAGCGCCCGACGATCGCCGAGACGATTGCCTATTATCGTGAACGCAAAATTGGTCTGGTGATGTTCACGGTCGATTCCGAGTTTCAGATTGGCGCGCGTCGCATTTCGAACGAAGAAGTCGCGGATGCGGCCCGTGAGAACAGCGACATCATGATAGCGTTCGCCAGCATTGATCCGCACAAAGGCAAGATGGGCGTTCGCGAAGCACGGCGCTTGATCGAGGCCGGCGTGATTCGCGGCTTCAAGTTTCATCCGACCTGCCAGGGATTCTTTCCCAACGACCGGATGGCCTATCAGTTGTACGAAGTGATTGCCGAGCACAAGCTGCCAGCTATTTTTCATAGCGGCCACTCGGGGATCGGGTCGGGTATGCCGGGTGGCGGTGGGTTGAAGCTGAAGTATTCGAATCCAATGCATCTGGATGATGTCGCCGCCGACTTTCCGGACATGACCGTGATCATCGCGCACCCGTCCTGGCCGTGGCAGGACGAAGCCTTATCCGTGTGTATGCACAAGCCCAATGTCTACATCGACTTGTCCGGCTGGTCGCCGAAGTATTTTCCACCGCAACTGGTGCAGTACGCCAATGGGCAGTTGAAGCACAAGATGTTGTTCGGCTCTGACTACCCGCTCATTACGCCGGATCGATGGATGAAGGACTTCGCGGAAGCGGGTTTTAAGCCCGAAGTGCACGATCTGATTCTCAAACAAAATGCCATCAAAGCGCTCAACCTCGGCTGAGCGATTCAAGTTGCATGGAGTCTGCAAATACGCCGCAAAAATGCGCCGACTGCACCAGCATCCGGCATCGTATCGTTAGGCCGGAATTACTTGGGTTGTGAACGCCAGCCGTCGTGATACCCCTCGCGCGCTTCGCGAGAGTAGGGTGTGGGTGCGACCTTCACCCGCACGTCGCACTGCCGGTGGCGTTCCACCGTGGCCTTTTTCGTGCCGCCGTTCTCTTCACCCCATACCAAGGTGAGCTGGTCGCCTATATTGACGTCCGCGTCGACGACGCCGAGCGATAGTCCGCAGCGCTCGTTGTGGCTGTAGCCGGTGAACATCGAAAACCCGACCGTCTTGCCATTGCGCTTGACCGCATCGAATGAAGACGAGGCGTAGTTGGCGTTGGGAAGATCGAAGTACTTGTAGGGTTCGCTGTTGGGATCGTACAGCGAGCTGGTGATCTTGCCGAGATCATCACCGTTCCATTCGAAGGTCACTTTTTTGCGCTGGGGACGACCGTCTCTGACCATTTTTTCGAGCGCTTCGCGACCAATGAAGTCGTGATCGAATTTCACGAACGGACCATAACCGAGCTCATACGGCGTGAGGTAGTAGTCCTCGATGTTGCTCGACACGAAGCTACCGCCGATGGAGGCGGTGCCTTCGTAGCCGTTGGCAGGTAGCCACTGACGATACGTCTTCATTTTCTCGCCCGTGTATACGGCGGGTAGCGGCGAGGGAATCCAGCCAGATTCAAGCGTGTTACTCGCATAGGTGCGCGAGCCCACGACGACCAGACCGTGGTCTTTGCCCGCTTCGATGACAGCGGCGCGAATCTCCTCACGTTCCTCGTACGGGCCCCAGATCTCCAGACCGGGTGCGCCCACCATGCCATGGCGCAGCGCGCGCACTTGGCGGCCCTTGATGTTGAGCATGTCAAAGGTAAAGAACTTCACGTCCGGCAGCGGTCCACCATTTAACTTCTGCAGAATCGGCGCAGCATTCGGCCCCTGGATCTGATAGCGGTAGTGGCGACGGGAGACCGCTTTGCCGTACGGATGCGACGGCGAACGATCATCGCGGATGACGTCGACGTTGAACTGACCGGTTTGGCTTTGGAACTGCAACCAATTTACCGTGGGCGCACGCCCTACGAACAGCAGTTCGTTTTTGTCGATGTAAAACAGAATCCCATCACCGATCACCTGGCCGTCGTAACTGATCGGCACCATCTGTTTGGCTTTCCCCGGAGCAAAATTGTTGAAGCTGTTAATCGTTGTATAGGAGCAAAGCTTCTCGGCATCGGGGCCTTTGATGGTGATTTCAGCCATATGATGCGACTGATCGAACAGCACCGCGCTGTTTCGCCAAGCCTGCTGCTCGTTGCGCCAGTTGCCGAACTCTGTCGGCACGATGGGGTAGACGTAGGCGCCGATCTGCGAATTGCGAAGCAACTCAACTGTGTTGCCGGATTTCTGCAACAAGCTGTCAAGATTCTGTTGGGTCATTGCTGCTTACCTCTGTTGGGTTCCGAATTTCGGCTCTTCGCGTAAATGAATGGGTGACCTTGAGCTGAGTGTAACGATGGGTACTGGATTTGCCGATGTATTGGGATCGTTGAAGGAGTGGAGTTTGCTGCCAAGATAGCGGGATGGCAACTACACAGAAACGCCGTGAGCTACGTGACAGCTATCGGTTTGAGGCATTCACGCCGAGTATGACGGTGAAAGGGCTGTTTGGTGACCGACAAGCGCGGGTGCTCACGCTTCAGCGCCGCCCTATCAGGATGTATCCGGTCAAGCCCTGGCCGGTGCGGCCAAATGGACCGGTGATTTTGGCACTGACTATCGGGTTCCGGTATTCAACACACTTGAAGTGCACACCAGTATCAATCTGGTCTATGCCAGTCGTTATAACTCCGATGTTTCCCTGTCGAGTTGTGGCTGAACTCCTGCCAGCATGGTGACAGATGTCGCAGTGGGCATCGGTAGACGGGATCAGAAATTCGATTTCAGTTTGATTGTGAAGAACTTGTTTGAAGACGATACACCGGTGGTGCAGAGCTGGAATGGCTATTCACCGGCCAAGCCACCTTGGTTTTACCTGCAATTCACGGCAAAGATCTGATCCTCCGGCGTGGACCACTGGCACAGTTGGTCTCACTTTCCAGCTCGGCTGTCATGGGCGAGTCGGATTTTTTTGTGCGTCCGAAAGCAGTCGTTTGAGTGTGTGGCTTGAGATACCGTGGCTTGATATACGTATTGCGCCCACTGATTTTTCCACACGGAATCTATTTAGCCATCGGTGCTGCGTCGGCCCCGATTGAGCCGGCGACTACGCTGACTGCTATCCGAAAGGTGAATGGCTACTCCCAAATCGGCGGCTCGCCTAGGGCCGATTCTCCGATCTGAAAAATGTTTATAGCGACAGTTGCAATTAACGGCGGTGCATCCGGCCAGAGGCAAGGTGGGCGCTTCATCGCATAAGAACCGCTTGCCTTTAATTACCCTGCTCGCTGTACAGCTACGTGCATCCGACACGATTTCTACCGCCTTCCATGGATTACGGATGGTGATGTGTTGGCGTTTATGCAAAGCATCCTGAAAGTCTGTATTGGGCTTGCCACGCAGTTTATTGATTGAATGAACCA
>JANMSB010000498.1:0-2149 GCA_031388915.1 Pseudomonadota bacterium
TCCAGGGTCTGCGTCGCCACCCATTGGTTGTATTGCCGGCGCTCGCGCACGATGCGTTGCGGCGCGCTCATGCGGTGTATTCGCTCATATTTTCATTTGGATTACGGGTAGTGGCGGGTTTAAAACCCCCCTTCTCAACCACGATCATGAGGGCGGGTCCGAGACCCGCCCCTACGGCGATCAAAGCATAACGGTACATGCATATCGAGTGGGTAGTGCTGTATCCAAGATTGCCTCTAGGTATATCACGCCCGGCATTTCTAGCAAGCTAGGCGCACACCGCATGCCCTCACAGCCGTGGCCAGTGTCGGTCCAATCGGGGCGACTACGTCAAATGACGCATACCGGGCCTACCCCGAGTTTCCTAAGGTGAGTGAACGGGGACGACCGACAACAACATAGATCCCCGAGCACCAACTCAGAAGGAATCCTTATGAACAAACACAATAATAACCATCGCCTCGGCATAACTGGCGCCGCCGCGACGCTGGGCTCGGTACTACTGGCTCTGCCACTGCTCGCGAGTGCGGCCGAGATCACACTGCCTACGGTGTCGTTGGGCGCGGGCATGCGCACTAGCGGTACTCATTACGAATACGATTCGCCAATCACGACCCAAAATGCCGCCGGCACGGATTTCGATCTGGATAGCGCGCGTATCTATCTAAGCGGCAAAGTCACAGACAACATTAGTTTCATGTTCAACACCGAGTACAACGGTGAAGAGATCGAGCCCATCGACGCGGTCGCGCAGTTTTCCTTCGGCGACCAGATCAACATCTGGGCCGGTCGTTTCTTGGCGCCCACTGATCGCGCCAACCTGTACGGTCCCTACTACTCGAGCCACTGGAATGTTTACCAGGACGGTGTGCAGGATGGTTATGCCTTCATCACCACCGGCCGTAGCGATGGTTTGATGTACTGGGGTCAGTTCGGCATGGTGAAAGTGTCGGCCGGTGTGTTTGATGTCCCCTCGACCAAGGGTGCAACCCCCGCTTCGGATAACGATGCCATGTACGCGGCGCGTGCGCAGATCGACCTGTGGGATCCGGAGGCCGGCTATTACTTGAATGGCACCTACTATGGCGAGAAGGACTTGCTGGCGTTTGGTGTGGCCACCAACGTGATCGGCGACGACACGTCGTTCAGCATCGATGCTTTGATGGAGAAAAAGCTGGGTAATTCCGGTGTGGTGACCGTCGAAGCGGAATACGCCAAGTACGAAGGGTTTTCCGGCGGTTACGGCACGCCCCGTATCAACAGTTCCGCCTACGACACCAGCGATGGCTACTACCTGCTGGGCGCTTACCTGCTGCCGCAACCGTTAGGCATCGGCAAGTTGCAGTTCCTGGCCAAGGTGGGCAAGACCAAGTACGACTTCCTCACCACGCCCGATGTGGACCAGAAGACCACCGAGCTGAACATTAACTACATCATCAAGGCGTTCAACGCCCGAATCAGCCTGTTCTATTTGAACAGCAAGTTCTCGCCGCAGGTGGTGACTCCAGTGGCCAATCGCATCGTTCCCGACTACAAGGCTTATGGACTGGGTCTGCAAATCCAGATGTAAACAATACGAAGCTTCCCGACGCACCAAACCAAATATCCAAGAGGTCTACGCAATGAAATCGCGAACTAGATTGATCCCAGCATTGACGCTGGTAGCCGGCATGGCATCCGCCACGCTGGTGCAGGCCGCCGACACCATCAAGGTCGGCGTGTTGCATTCACTGTCAGGAACCATGGCGATCAGCGAAACCACGCTGAAAGACACCGTGCTGATGATGATCGACGAACAGAACAAGAAGGGCGGCGTGCTCGGCAAGAAGCTGGAAGCCGTGGTGGTCGACCCTGCTTCCAACTGGCCGCTGTTTGCCGAAAAGGCCGAGCAATTGTTGGTGAAGGACAAAGTGGCCGTGACCTTCGGTTGCTGGACCTCCGTATCGCGTAAGTCGGTATTGCCCGTGTTCGAAAAGAACAACGGCCTGCTGTTCTACCCAGTGCAGTACGAGGGTGAAGAATCGTCCAAGAATGTGTTCTACACCGGCGCAGCGCCTAACCAGCAAGCCATTCCGGCGGTTGATTACCTGATGAACGATCTGAAGGTAAAGCGTTGGGTGCTGGCCGGCACCGACTATGTGTATCCGCG
>JANMSB010000506.1:0-11329 GCA_031388915.1 Pseudomonadota bacterium
AATCTGTATGCGTTGTGGGATGGTCAGGGCATTGGGCTGGTCGATTTCAGCGCGGCGATGCCGTGCCTGAATGTGTCTGCGAATCAATTAGTGCATTACTTGCAAACTAAGCAACGCAAGCTGAGCGATGTCACGATAGATATGCACAACGGTCATCTACTGGCGGCGGCACGGCGCTCTGGCTGGCGTGTGGCGGTGGAGGTGCGGATGGCTGTGGAGTCCGACCGTCAGCATCTGGGCATGATGCTTGACCGATTCTCGGTGGGGAGCATATCGCTACCCGGGTGGGTACTGGGACGCGCGCATCGGCAGCGTGTGTCGTTAGTGCCAGACGCCGCCATCCCCGGACGCATTGAGGTGGGTGAAGTTCATGCGGATGCCGGTCTGTTGCGGATGGGTTGCGATTGACGATCAATGCGACTGTAGATTAAGGCGTTCCTTGCGCAACCAAGCTCGCCAACGTTTGGTCTTGCACACTTGCTTTAATTGCTTCTGCCGCTGCTTGCGCCACGGTTTCCGCGGCTGCCGCCCCGAGTACTCTGGGAATGCGTGGATTGCGGGCATCGTTGCGCAGCACATCGAAGATTTCGCTTAATCCAATATGGGCTGGATCGCGGCCAGGTACAAAGCGGTCGGTGTCAGTCGTGACGAGTAGTTCGTGACTCTCCAGGGTTTCGACAACAGGTTTCAGCGAGCTGGCGGGGACATTGAAGTGTTCCGAGAGTTCGTTAAGTGTCCAGCGCGGCACGCCTTGTTGGTAGTCACGCGCCACCAGATACATGATCGACAACCCCAGACGTTCGCATAGCGAAGCCGTCAGGTGCACTTCTTGGTTGCCGTTACGCAGTGTCTGGGGATTCTGCACGTAGAACGCCACTTGCGAACCGAGCAGCAGAATCAGCCAGGATACGTACAGCCAGATCAGTGCCACGATCACGATCGCAAAGCCGGCATAAATCAGCGCGGTTTGCGAGGAGGTGGCCACAAAGCGACCGAACAACGCGCCGCTGCTAGTCCACAGCGCACCGGCGGTCAGACCGCCAATTAAAGCCGCACTGAAGCGTACTTCGGTGTTGGGAATGAACCGATACAGAAAAGTGAATCCAGCGCTGATCAGCAAGAACGAAGTCAGATGTTTGGTATGCGCCAGGGTCCAGGCAACGCCAGTCAGTTGGCCGAAGCCGGTCAGGGTGTCGGATTGCAGCACCGCGAGTAGAGCGACGATGAACACCGGTCCAACAATCATCACGCTCAGATATTCGCTGAAGCGGCGCGCCCAACTGCGTGGCTTTTCCACCTGCCAGATGTAGTTAAAACACTCTTCCACTTTTTGAATGGTGGACACCACGGTGTAGATCAGGAACGCCAAGCTGATGGGGCCTAGTACACCACCACGCACACTATTGACGAAGCCCATGATGCGCTGAGTCAGCTCCCCGGCCTTGTCGCCAATCGGTTGGAGGAGGGAATACAGCACCACTTCCAAGTCTTGGTCATAGCCCAGTCCTTTGAGCACCGAGAACGCCAGCGCCAGAAACGGCGCGATTGATAGCAGCGTGGAATACACCAGGCTCATGGCGCGCAAATTCAATTGACCATGCGCCAGATCGCGGCCGAGTGCATAGGGGTAACGCAATAATTTCAGCGCCGGTTGCAGAGGTTTGCCGAGCAAGTGGCTGGGCGGATCAAACAACCATTGCAACATTCGCCTGTGGAGCAGTTGCAGCATGTGGAGGGCTCATTGAACGGGTAAGCCCTTAGCCTACACGATGTGCAGGCGCGAGAGTCGCAGGGTGGTTAGTCGGCGCCTTGGGGAGCTAGGTGCAACTGCTGCCAGTGCGTCGTGCCGGCGTCGCGGAATCGCTGTGGAATTTCGCGTACCAAGTCCGGAATTCGTTCCGCATTGACGGGCCGAGCATAGAAATAACCCTGGGCATCATCGCAACCCACTTGGCGCAGGAAATTAGCTTGATCGAGCGTCTCGACGCCCTCGGCCACGACTTTCATATCCAGGGTTTTGCCCAGTGCCACCACGGCGCGCACGATGGATTGGTCACCGATGCTATTCGGCGCACCGCTGACAAAGCTGCGATCCACTTTCAGACAGCCCAGGCGAAAACGCTTCAGATAGCTAAGCGAGGAATAGCCGGTGCCAAAATCATCCAATGCCACTTCAATGCCCATCTGCGCCAGCGTGTTGATTAATACGGCGGCGCTCACCGGGTCGCCCATCACCATGCTTTCGGTGAGCTCGAGACGCAGTTGCCGGGGCTTGAGTTCATATTCTGCCAGCGCTGCAGCGATACGTTGCGGCAAGTCGTGGCGCGCGAATTCGCGTGGCGATAAGTTCACGGCAACATGGGGCTCGTGCCAGCCCGCCAACTGCCAACGCCTGATTTGCGCGCATGCGGTGTTGAGCACCCAATCGCTGATCGGCAGGATCAGTCCGGTTTCTTCGGCGATACCGATGAAGCGCGTCGGGCTGACCAAGCCCAATTGTGGGTGCTGCCAACGTAGCAAGGCTTCTACGCCGGTCACCAAACCAGAATTCAGGTCCACCACTGGTTGATATTCGAGCACGAACTGCTGCTTGGTGAGCGCCATCGGCAGGCTGTTTTGCAGAGTGAATCGTTCGGTGGCGACGGCGTCTTGAGCGGGCGAGTACAGCGACACGGCATTGCGGCCGGACTGTTTGGCTTGATACACCGCCGTGTCGGCGGCACGCAGCAGAGATTCGTAGTCTTGGCCATCGTCGGGATAACAACTGATGCCGATGCTGGCCGTAATGAACAATTCGCGTGAACCGATCACAAACGGTTTTTCCAACGCGGCGCGAATGTTCTCTGCGTAAGGCAGTATGGTATCGGCGCTGCGCGCGTCGTGACGCAGCAAGACGAACTCGTCGCCGCCCAGGCGCGCCAGAAAATCCGCCGGATGGCGGATGTGATTCAAACGCTCGGTGACCGCGCGAATGAGCGCATCACCGGTACGGTGCCCCAGCGTGTCGTTGATGGATTTGAAGCGGTCCAATTCGATTAGCAACACGGCAGCAATATGCGAGTGACTTCGCATGCCGGCAACACTGCTCAGCAGGTGCGTTTCGAGAGCGAAACGATTCGGCAATCCGGTTAGCGCATCGTGTTGCGATAGGTATTCGATGCGACGCTCTACATTGCGTAACGAAGACAGGTCGGTCAGCACGGCGGTGTAGTGCTGGATTTGTCCTTGTTCATCCCGCACTGGATTGATGCTGAATATAGCGGGGAATGGTTCGCCGTCCTTGCGGCGACTGCTGAGCTCGGCGCGCCAACCGCCGTTTAGCGGCAGTGACTGGGCCGCATCGGTGACAGCTTGTTGGTTTTCTTCGCCGGTGATGACAGTCCAAAGGGGCAGGTCGATGACTTCATCGGGCTCATAACCCGTCATGGCGCTGTACGCTTTGTTCACGGCAATGACTTGCAGCTCGGCATTGGTAATGACCACGCCTTCTGTCAATTGCTGCAAGGCATTCGAGTTGATCTTCAATTGTTCTTCGACATCGCGCCGTTCGGTAATGTCGAAATGCATGATCACGGCGCCGGCATCGCGCTGTGTTTCATGGCGCGCAGCGCTGACGTGGTTTGCCATCAACCGAAACCAACGTCGGTGTGAGGTTGAGTCGCTGGGATACTCCAACTCGAAGTGGTTCTTGGTGCCACTCAATACGGCATTGACGCCGCGCGCGATGGCCATGGCGTGCAGCGGATGCTGTTCCAGCAGTTGCAAACACGCGGTTGGATAGTTGGTGCCAATCTGCCAGAGGGGATTGCTGAACGCATCGCAGGTACCCTCGCAACGCCATGCGGCATTGGTGGCGATGATGTTGCCCTGGCTATCCAGCAATGCCGCGTGTGCCGGCATGGAGTCGAGCAGCGCGCTGTTTAAGGCCGATAACCGCGCCTGTTCGCGTTCGGTGTGCTGTTTTGCTTCGCGTTCGTGGCGCATCAACAAGGCGTTTTCGATCGCCGAGCTCAAGCGGGTGAGTCGATCTTTGAGTAGGTAGTCCGCCGCACCCAGGCGCATACAACGCACCACGATCTCTTCGGTCACGGCGCCGGTAAACACAATCAGCGGAATCTCAGCGCCGACTTGTTTGAGTATGCGCAATGCCGGAACAGCACCGAACCCCGGTACTTCATAGTCGGCAATGACGACATCCGGATGCCAGGCGAGTTCGGCAATGAATTCGGCTTCGGTGTCGACGCGGTGCCAGTCGATGTTGTTCCATGTACGTCGTAACGAGGCAACGGCCAGCTCTGCATCCGCTGGGGAGTCTTCGATGATCACAACTTTCAGGTTGCTGCTCATGATGCTCGCTGTATGGTTTGTATAATTTGGGCAGCACAGTGCGGCTTTCTGTGCATCATCCTGCCGGGCGATTGACCCGGCAAGAGAAATTTCCGCAATGCGTTATGTTGCGTGTGCCTGCTGGGTGTCAACAGACCCTAGTCCGGCTGGCGCAGCGTGAAGTAAAAAGCGGCGCCGTTTTGTGGAGCGCCTTCAACCCACAGTTTGCCGCCGTGCTGGTTGACGATGCGTTGCACGCGCGCCAAGCCGAGGCCTAGTCCATTCAGTTCGCTGCGGGTTTGCAAGTGCTGAAACGGCACAAACAACCGATCTGCATACTGCATGTCGATACCGCAGCCATTGTCGCGAATGCATAGCGTGACGCGGCCGTTGTCGGTGCTGGCATCGACGCTGATCTGGGCATCGCTGCGGTTTTGGGAGAATTTCCACGCGTTATCCAGCAGTTCTTGCAGCGCAATGCGCAGTAGATGTGGATCGCACCAGGCCTTGATCGAGGCGGCAATGCGCATTTGTGGATGTTGTTGGGGGTATCGCGACGCCAGCTCCTGAGCAATGCCTTCGCACAGTTGACTGACATCAACCACAATTAAGTGCATATCCGCTTGCGCCAAGCGCGATAGGCTGAGTAAGCCGTCGATCATGGCGCCGAGTCGCTGTGTCGATTGCTCAATACGCTGCAGGTAGTGTGTCGCAGTCGTATCTAGTACACCGGCTGTGTGTTCTTTCAGGGCTTGACTGAAGCCGGTGATGGCGCGAACTGGCGCCCGCAGATCGTGCGATACCGCATAGATGAGCGTCTGTAACTCGCGTTGCACCTGCGCCAGTTGTGCCGCGTATTCGGCTTCGGTGGGGGCTGCGGCTGGTGCAGGTGCATCTTTCATAGTGGCCGCTAGTCGGCGGTTAAACGTCGTAGTGCTTCTTGGTATTTTTCACCGGTGCGCTGAATGATATCGGCCGGCAGCGTTGGCCCGGGCGCGCGTTTGTTCCAATCCAGCGTTTCCAAGTAGTCGCGCACGAACTGCTTGTCGAAGCTGGGTGGGCTGATGCCGGGGCGATAAGTGTCCATCGGCCAGAAGCGTGAAGAGTCTGGTGTCAGGGCTTCGTCGATCAACACTAGCTTGCCGGCGCTGTCCACACCGAACTCGAACTTGGTGTCGGCGATGATGATGCCGCGTTGCTGCGCATAGTCGGCAGCGAAACCATACAGCGCAATCGCGGTACTGCGCATTTGTTCGGCGAGCTCGGCGCCGATGGTGTTAACGACTTGTTGGAAGTCGATGTTTTCATCATGCGTGCCCACCGGCGCCTTGGTGGTGGGGGTGAAGATCGGTTCCGGTAGTTGATCGGCTTGCCGCAGGCCGGGCGGTAATTGAATGCCGCATACCGAGCCGGTCTGTTGATAGTCTTTCCAGCCAGAGCCGATCAGATAACCGCGCACCACCGCTTCAATGGGTAATGCTTTGAGGCGCTTGACCACCACGGCACGATCGACGATCAAGGCGCGCTCGCCAGCATCGGGTACGATATCGTTCAGCGCGCGTTCCGTCAGATGATTCGGCACAATATGCGCCGTCTTGGCGAACCAGAATCGCGAGATGTCGGTGAGCACGCGGCCCTTGCCCGGAATCGGGTCCGGCAATATCACATCGAAGGCGCTCAAGCGGTCGGTAGTGACGATCAGCATGGTCTGCGCGTCGACTGCGTAAATGTCGCGCACCTTGCCCTGATGCAAACGTTGCAGGCCGCGCATGTGGGACTCGCGCATCGGTGGAGAGTTGGGCAGGGACGGATTTGGCATGATCGGACGGCTGGAGTGTCGGTGGTTCAATTGAAGGGTGCGGCATTCTCGCTTGCGGGGTGTCGTCACACAAGGCAAGCGTGTCTGCGCGCGGTAGTAGGATAAAGAGTAGATGTGGTATGGCAAGTTGATTGGCGCCTTGATCGGCTGGTTCGTCGGTCATGGTTTCGCCGGCGCGATGATCGGTGCCTTCATTGGCCATTTGTTCGATGCGGAGCGCATGCAGGGTCGTCTGGCTGGTGGCGCGCAGGCGGTGCAGCAGATATTTTTCCGCGCCACCTTCCAGTTGATGGGGCATGTGGCTAAAGCGGACGGCCGGGTGTCGGAGCAGGAGATTCAGGCGGCGCGCAACGTGATGGCGCAGTTTCGTCTATCCGAAGCCGATGTACGCAAGGCCATCGACTTGTTCACCCAGGGCAAGGCTAGCGATTTTCCGCTCAATAACGCCTTGCGCGAGCTGGCCACCGCCTGCGGCAGCCGCATCGACCTGCGCTTGATGTTCGTGCAAATCCAATTGCAGACAGCGTTAATGGGGGGTGGCTTGAATCCGGCCAGTCGCGCCGTTCTGCGCCGTTGTTGCGATGCGCTGCGTATCTCCGCAGTGCAATTCGCCCAAATGGAATCGATGCTGCGCATGCAGGGACGAGCGGGCGATTCTACTCAACGCAGCAGCGCGTCATCACTCGGCGAGGCCTATCAAGTGCTGGGAGTAGCCAACAGCGCTAGCGATGCCGAGGTGACCAAGGCCTATCGGCGCTTGATGAATCAAAATCATCCCGACAAATTGGTGGCCAAAGGCTTGCCGGAATCTATGATGAAGGCGGCGGAAGAAAAGACGCGCACTATCCGTGCTGCCTATGAAGTGATTTGCGAAGCGCGCGGCCTTAAGTAACTTTATGAGGGAATAGTTGGGTAAAGTACGCGCCTGTTGCTGCTTACCCCATGTGTCTTGACCGGAGCCGATATGTTGCCTGCTTGGATTGCCCCTTCAATTCTATCGGCGGACTTTGCCCGTCTGGGTGAGGAAGTGGCTTCGGTGTTGACCTCTGGTGCGGACATCGTGCACTTCGACGTCATGGACAATCACTATGTGCCTAATCTGACCATTGGTCCCTTGGTATGCGAAGCCTTGCGCAAACACGGCGTTACCGCGCCGATCGATGTGCATCTCATGGTCAAACCGGTGGATCGCATCGTGCCCGATTTCGCCAAGGCGGGTGCAAGCATCATTACTTTTCATCCCGAAGCCAGCGAGCATATCGATCGTACCTTGGGGTTGATCAAGGAGAGTGGTTGCCAGGCTGGCTTGGTGTTCAATCCCGCCACGCCACTGAATTGGTTGGATCACGTCATGGACAAGCTCGATATGATTTTGCTGATGTCGGTGAATCCGGGATTCGGCGGCCAAAAATTTATTGCCAATGTGCTGCCCAAGATTGTGGAAGCGCGCCGCCGTATCACAGCATCGGGACGCCCAATTCGCTTAGAGATCGATGGCGGTGTGAAGGTGGACAATATTGCGGCGATTGCCGCAGCGGGTGCGGACACTTTCGTGGCCGGTTCGGCGATTTTTGGTACACCCAACTATCAAGCAACCATTACTGCCCTGCGTGCTGAAATTGCCAAGGGCAATGCAAACAGTTAGGAGCGCACCAGAAACTGCTCCTGCGTTTCTGGTATTACCGCCATCCGTAGCGGGCTCAATTTATTGCGTCCGCTTTTAACACCAGCGGAAAACAAAAAGCCCGGCAGTGCCGGGCTTTTTGTTGATGCACTCGCTGGCTGCAACCAAGTTCAATCAATCGTCCTCGTCATCATCCGGTACTGAAGCACGCACTTTTTGTGTCGTGCGTGTGGCCATCATGGGTTTGGCTTTGACCTTGGGACGCGCGCCGAAGACCACGATGGTTTTGCCGGTGGCGCGCAATAGTCCTTGTTCCTCTAGAACTTTCAGTACACGACCGGCCATTTCGCGCGAGCAACCTACCAGGCGCGATAGTTCCTGACGACTGACTTTGATTTGCATGCCTTCGGGATGGGTCATGGCATCTGGTTCGCCACACAGATCCATGATCGCGTGCGCGACACGGCCCGTGACATCGACGAACGCCAAGTCGCCCAGCTTGCGATTGGTGCGGTCCAGGCGCGTGGCGAGCTGCGTGGCCAGTTCAAATACCAAGCCGGGACTTTCTGAAGCCAGTTGTCGAAAGCGCGGATACGTCATTTCCGCCAGCTCGCATTGTTGGCGGGTGCGTACCCAGGCGCTGCGCGTGGGTTGATCGTAGAACAGGCCCATTTCACCGAAGAATTGGCCCTTGTTGAGATAGGCCAGCACCATCTCATTGCCTTCTTCGTCCTCGATCATGACTTCAACCGAGCCGCTGACAATGTAATACAACACGTCGGGTAGATCGCCGGCGTGGATGATGACCGTCTTGGAGGGCACGGTACGGATGCGGCAATAGCTTAGGAAGCGATTTATCGCGGGGATGTCACTTAACGGTCGCGCGCCTTCATCCATACTGGACCTCTATTATTTGTATCGTCTATTTATCGTCGTGGCGTTTTTTAAGCGCACATAATGCGCAAACCCTGGAAGGCGTTTTAATACAGTATCTTGACCACCGCAAGTGCTGTAACGCCTGAGATCAGGGTGCAGGTTGTTCACTTGCGCCAAATTTTACGCGTCGAAAGCCTGCTGTGCCGTCAAATTCGCTGTGCTGTGGTGGTCATGATCTTGGCCGTCAACTGCATGGCGAGCTTGATCAATGATGGTGGTAGCTCACCACCTTGATTGAGCGCCGCGCTGCCATGGCGGGCTTCATCGTCGATCATTTGCTCAAGGATTTTACGAGTGCGAGTGTCTTCCTGCGGTAATTGATGCAAGTGTTCTTGCAGGTGTGCAACCACTTGACGTTCGGTTTCGGCAACGAATCCCAGACTACGGCGATCGCCGCTGATTCCTGCCAATGCCCCCAGCGCAAACGAACCGAGATACCACAGTGGGTCGAGCAGGCTGGGCCGGTCGCCCAATTCCTCCAGGCGCTGCGCGCACCATGCCAAGTGGTCTACTTCTTCCTGAGCAGCTTGTGTCATGGCATCGCGCACACCGGAGAGTTTGGCCGTCGTGGCTTGACCGTGATACAGCGCCTGCGCACAGATCTCACCGGCGTGATTGACCCGCATCAGCCCGGCGACCTGGCGTTTCAATGCCGGTTCGGTGACGGTGTCCGGCAGGTTCTCGGCCGGATAGGGCCGGCTGGCCACATGGGGGCCGACGGCCGATTTGAGTAGACGGTCGAACCCGATCAGGGCTTGGTCGAGTGGACTTAGGTGGCGAGCACTGGAATTCATGAGGGCATTATGGGCTGCTCCCCATCGGGCGGCCAGCCGGGGAATGGCCTCGCCGGGTGCTCTGAACAAGCACTAAGAGATCACTTATATATGTGTGCATTGCCATCGCTTCGGGCTGGGGCAGGCGGGACGCTGACCGGGCCGTACATAGGTTTGCAAACCAGCAGGGGGTCCATTAGAATCCCGCGCCTTTCGCTTCAGGCTTGAAGTCTTTCGGAGTCTTTGATGAAGACCGTTTTCGCAAAAGAATCGACCATCCGCCGTGACTGGTATGTGGTTGATGCGTCTCAACAAACCCTGGGTCGCCTGGCGACTCAGCTTGCCATGCGCCTGCGCGGCAAGCACAAGGCCGAGTACACCCCACATATGGATACGGGTGACAACCTGATTGTCATCAACGCCGACAAGGTGCATGTCACCGGTCGCAAGTTGACCGACAAGCTGTATCACCATCACACCGGCTGGCAGGGTGGTTTGAAGACCATTAGCTTGGAAAAGCTGCTGCGTGAGCACCCGGAACGCGTAATTGAGTTCGCGGTGAAGGGCATGCTGCCGAAGAATCCTTTGGGCCGCGCCATGTTCAAGAAGCTGCATGTGTTTGCAGGTGACAAGCACCCGCACGCCGCCCAGCAGCCCAAGGCGCTTCAGGTCTGAGTCTTTAGCGCGCTTCCCTTAATTAATTTCGATACGACAGAGTGATCTATGGCGACTTCGACTAACTATGGCACTGGACGCCGCAAAACGGCTACCGCTCGCGTGTTCCTGCAAAAGGGCAAGGGCGCGATCGTCGTCAATGGCAAGCCCATTGATGTGTTCTTTGGCCGCAAGACAGGCAGCATGATCGTTCGTCAGCCGCTGCAGACGGTCAATCACGAAGAAACCTTTGATATCAGCGTCACGGTCGCCGGTGGCGGCATTACCGGTCAGGCCGGCGCGATTCGTCACGGCTTGACCCGTGCCTTGATCGAATACGATGAAACCCTGCGCAAGCCGTTGCGTGATGGTGGCTTCGTGACCCGCGACGCTCGTGAAGTCGAACGTAAGAAGGTCGGTTTCCGCAAGGCACGTCGCGGCACTCAGTTCTCCAAACGTTAATTTGCTGTTCTTGGATTGCCAATGCTGCGTGCATTGGTAATCTGGACAAGTTCTGCCGGTGGGGGATCGTCTAGTGGTAGGACTGCGGATTCTGACTCCGCCAACCTAGGTTCGAATCCTAGTCCCCCAGCCAAATATCAGGCCCGCCCAATGTTTTTACTGGGCGGGCCTTGTTGTTTGTGTGCTGGGTGTTAGATGGTTGCTTTGGTACGCCTCTTATCCGTGTGCCGCTTTCAAGACACGCTATCCCCCTTCGGGGACTCCGTCGCATCGCTAGTACATTCTTGTAAGCTCGACGCGTGAGTTCCTCCGCGCGACGGTCTTGAAAACCGCACCCGGATAAGAGACTCACTTCAGTGCGAACTGTCGGGTTGCGAGATGGATAAGAAGATCATTTCTATACGGTGCGAGCCACATGTTCTATTCCCTGCTAAGAAATTTGCTGTTCACACTTGAGCCAGAACACGCTCATGCACTGACTCTGACGTGGTTAAGCAGGGTTGAGCGGTTAGGCCTATTGGCCAATGTCGGGAGTCTGGCATTCCAGCCAGTTCGCTTGATGGGATTGGAGTTTCCTAATCGGGTCGGTATCGCAGCAGGTTTGGATAAGAACGCAGTGTGCATCGATGCACTGGGTGCCTGGGGTGTGGGCTTTGTTGAAGCGGGCACGATTACGCCGCGCGCCCAACCCGGGAATCCATCGCCACGCATATTTCGCTTGCCGCAGGCGGAAGC
>JANMSB010000113.1:0-2038 GCA_031388915.1 Pseudomonadota bacterium
CTCTTGTTCAAACCATCGATCAAGTTCTGCGCGCTCTTTTCGCCCATGCGCTCAAGTTGCATGAGCATCGGCACATCCAGACGATATAGATCAGCCAGCGTTTTTACGTGCTCGCCATCAACCAGTTGATCCACCAGCTTCTCGCCCAAGCCTTCAACATCCAGGGCGCGTCGCCCAGCGAAATGCAGAATGGCTTGCTTACGCTGTGCGGAACAATACAGACCGCCGGTACAGCGCCAATCGGCTTCGTCCTCTTCGCGAGCGATATCGCTACCGCAGATGGGACAGTGGCCACCGAGTTGTTTGAATAGATCGAAGGGTGCATCACGCTGCGCAATCTCATTCCGTTCGGGCTGAGCCTGTCGAAGGGTTCCGAGGGCTTCGACAGGCTCACTGAAAACCGCTCCTGCGTTTCCAGTGCTTCCATCGTCCATGGCGGTCGCAGGGCGAACGGAGGGATCTAGTACAACACTGACCACTTCCGGAATCACATCACCCGCACGCCGCACGATCACCGAGTCGCCGACACGCACATCCTTGCGGCGGGTTTCGTCTTCATTGTGCAAGGTGGCATTACTGACCGTGGTGCCGCCGACGAATACCGGTTCGAGTTTGGCTACCGGCGTCAGTTTGCCGGTGCGGCCAACTTGAATATCGATGGCCAACACGCGGGTCATTTGTTCCTGCGCCGGATACTTATGCGCTACCGACCAACGCGGTTCGCGACTGACAAAGCCCAGACGTTTCTGCAAGGCGAGCGAATTGACTTTGTATACCACGCCATCGATATCAAACGGTAAGGCATCGCGTCGCTTACCGATGCCTTGATGAAATTCAATGAGGCCGCTAGCGCCCTGCACTACGGCGCGTTCAGTGCACACCGGCAAACCCATCTGCTCAAACGCATCGAGAATGCCGCCGTGTGTTGCCGGCAACTGCCACCCCTGTACATCACCCAAGCCATAGGCGAAGAAACTCAAGGGACGTTTCGCTGCAATCGTGGGATCAAGCTGACGCACCGCACCGGCCGCCGCATTACGTGGATTCACGAAAGTCTTTTCATTTTTGTGGCCTTGCGCAATCAACTCGCGCTGCCGCTCATTCATTTTTTCAAAGTCATCGCGGCGCATGTACACCTCGCCACGCACCTCCAGCACCGGTGCATCAACACCAAGCAAGCGCAACGGAATCTGCTTGATGGTGCGAATGTTTTGCGTCACATCTTCGCCGGTTTCGCCATCACCACGTGTGGCGGCTTGCACTAACACGCCCTGCTCGTAGCGAAGATTAAGTGCCAGGCCATCGAACTTCAGTTCACAGGTATATTCAATCGGCGCGTCGGTTACCTCAAGCTCCAACTCACGTCGCACGCGCGCATCGAAGTTTTCTGCGCCAGTGGCTTCGGTATCCGTCTCGGTACGAATCGACAACATTGGCACGGTATGTTTAACCGGCGCAAAACCTGCCAATACCTTGCCGATGATTCTTTGCGTGGGTGAATCCGCAGTGAGCAGTTGCGGATATTGTGTTTCCAGCGCTTCCAGCTCGCGATACAACTTGTCGTACTCGGCATCTGGCAAGGCCGGTTGATCAAGTACGTAGTAAAGATGAGCGTGATGATTGAGCTGCTCGCGCAGAGCCTCAGCGCGTTCCTTAAGCTTGACCGGAATGCTCATCGCGTTCGCCTAGTGAGCTGTGACGGCGCCACCCAGTAGATGCTGGAAATCCAGCACTTCTTCGCGCAGTCGTTCCATCGTCGAAGCAGTCAGCTTACTGCCGCGCTCATCTTGCAAGGCGCCAGCGGTGGCATGTGCCAAACGTTGCGCACAGGACAGCATTTGATCGTAAGCCACCAAGCCATCCAAAGGCCCTGGCAACAACATGAAAAACGTCACACCGGAAAAGTGCTGCTCGGCCATCGCACCAGGATCGAAGGTGCCGGGCTCCACCATGCTGGCCACGCTGAACACCGTGCCCGACTCGTGCAGGCGATGAAAAATACTGAACTTGCCGTGTTGCAAGCGCTCGCTCTGCAATA
>JANMSB010000241.1:0-8055 GCA_031388915.1 Pseudomonadota bacterium
CGCCTGAGGTGCAATACATTCAAGCAAAGAATGATTTCTCGCTACGCTCGAAATGACAAGACTTTCCTTAACGCAAAACGTCCTTTCCAGTGCGGTCTGACTTTTAATTGCGCATCGGTGAAATAACCGAATGAATCGGCAAAGGTACCGAATTCAATCGCTCGATGCGAGATCCACATCCGAACGCCCGATCTGGCAGCGCAAGATCGTTTGGCATCATTCGGAATGATTCAAGGAGGTGCTTGCCGCGTACGCTAGCGATAACGCGTAGCGGAATCGCAGCATTTTCACATGCAAGATGCTGGGGTTTTCACCCCAGCTTACTAACAGGCGCACCAGCTCAAGCGCTTACGTACTTGTTGAACTAGGCGATAGTGCTGGTCCACGCTTCATTCGCCGCAGCTTCTTTGTAGCGTGCGGCTGTCGCATCGTAAACGAACGTCAACATCGGCACCGCAAAGGCCAGTGGTGTTGATGTGAAAACGGCATACAGTTTTTCGATCCGACAACCCGGCGCCAATCACCTTCATAGACTACCGTGCTTACATCAGTTTCATTTTCATTGCTGCCATCTGCTCGCCTAAAACCATTAAATCCAACTTCGCCTTTCTGGCTTCCGCGAACATACCGCCTGGCTGCTCTTCTTCCTTGACGTGATGTTTGATCATCTCTGATAAGACTTTTACCTTGGCATCGAAGTACTCATCCTCGGGACTGGATGCTTCGATCTCGGCAATCAACTGCTTCGCGCCATTGTGTTCGACGATGGCTTCATGATGCAGATCTATATCGCCAGTTGCCTCAATAAAGGCGGGGTAGAAAATTTTCTCTTCAATTTTGGTATGTACCGTCAGCGCCTCACAAATCTGCTTCGCGAGCTTTTGCTTTGTGGCGCTGCGATTCGATGTGTCGAATTTCTTAAACCATTCTTCCACTTGACGATGGTCTGACTTGAGTAACCCGATGGCATCTTGCGCCCTGGTTTTGGCCGCCCGCTTGTTAGTTGATTTAGATGTTGTCATTACAATTTCCCTCCACAGTGTGGTTCGCACCATAACAGCGCTTTGCTATCTAGCTATCAGAGGCTGGCTGTCCCGACTGTAGGACAGATCTGAGCCGATAAAGAAACCAACGCCGGCGACTAGGCAGGTGTTCGAACCGAAGGCTTGAAAGACTCGAAGGAGGATGGGTGCCTCTGTGGGTCGAACCGATCGCAGTCCGCATTGGTCTCGTGAAGATTGTGTCCAAGCGGGCCGGTTGCTACGCTCGGCCATCGAACTTCAGGAAGGCACCTGTGATGTCCAGCACCGACGGGCGCGAGTCACGTTCAATGGCTACACCGAAATCCCCGCTTAAGCGCCTGACGATATTTCGTGCGCAAGACGCCACGCCGGCACTGGAGCACATGCCCGTGTTGGGCATAGATGCGAGCGTCGAGCATGGCTTGCAGATACTCAAAGAAGCCAATCCGACAGATGACCTCAACCATGGTTCGGGGACCACCGTGCTGTTCCACGAGCCCGGTGATACTGGCATGAGCCTCGCCTATGGCTGGTTCAAGAGTGGCTACATCCTGCCGCGCCATAGCCACAACGCCGACTGCCTGTACTACGTGCTGGCGGGCGAGCTGCAGTTGGGTTCCCAGGTGCTGCGCAAGGGTGACGGTATGTTTATCCCGGCCAATGCCGTTTACGCCTATCAGGCGGGTCCGGAAGGTGTCGAGGTTCTTGAGTTTCGTAATGCCACGCAGTTTCATTTTTTGTTCAAGAACAATACTGAAGCGCATTGGCGACGCATCGCGGAGGTGCTGCGCAACAACGGCGAAAAGTGGCAGGACGAGCGCCCACCCAGCGACAAAGGATAAGGATCGGAAAGATCAACACCCCTCCGCCCTCGCGATCCCGGTGCCCGGCACCCGAACCCGCTTCGGGTCGAACATGCCAATGGCGCGATGTTCACGCCGAAGCTGGGTCCCGCGCATTACCACCGCGCAGTAGCGCGCAATCGCAAACCCTACAAAACCAAGGACGGCTACGTCGCCGCACTGGTCTACAACGACAAACACTGGCAATTGTTTGTCGATGCCGTGAAACCAGACTGGGCTGGTCCGGAGTTAGCCACACTCGCGCAGCGCGCCAAGCAGATTGATCGCGTCTATGGCTTGCTGGGCCAAACCTTCCTGGAACGCACCACACAGGAATGGCTGGATCTATTGCGCGAGCTAGGCATTCCCGCCGCACCGCTACGCACTACTGATGAGTTGTTTGATAACCCACATCTGAATGCAGTGGGCTTCTTTGAAACGGTGGACACCAAGCATGGACCGGTACGCTTCCCCGGTGTGCCCACCTGGTTCTCACGCACGCCGGGGCATGTTGCTGGTGGCGCGCCGGAGTTGGGAGAGAATACGGAAGAGGTGTTGAAGGAATTTGGAGTGAAAACGGCTGCGGGTTAGTGCATGGGCTCCTGAAATTCAACAGTTATGCCGATGTCACGCCATCCACTGATGCCATGCAAACTGGATCAGTGGCAATTGTGGATAACTACCGTAGCTGGAGCCAGTACCGCTCAATTAAAATGGTTTTTGTCGAAAAGAACATCTATTCTTCATCTTTCAGCAGGCAGCCGCTTCTCACCAACGGTAAAATCGCACGCTCGCAAAGTACACCCTGTAGCCAGCGGGAAAGAGAGATGGCTGGGCCTACATAGATCATCGTGCCATTCATACAAAACGTTCGTTTGTCCTGCCTGAAAGAGCAGACCACTGACTGCCCCTCCTATGCGCGCAATAAGAACAACACAACGCAGCAGATTTCCCCATCTCATTGTCGCGAGTTTGGCTTTGCTGGCTGAGCCCGACGTTACTCACTCAGAACCGCGAATCGATCTACTGAAACTCTGTCTTCAGGACTTTGATGGAATCGAGCTGAAGCTTCCCTATCGCCCCCCCATACAAGTTCGCGCATGCGCCACACCTGAAGTCAGTTACGACACCAGTAAAACGTCAGATGGCCACAGAAGACTGGAATTGATCGGAGAACTCACGCTGGGTGACGAGGCCGAAAAACCATCTGGTGACGAACGTTATGCAGCTCTGCAACAAGCCATGTTTACTCATTTCGACGCGCTGTTCAAACAACGTGGTTATCGTCTTGTGAGTACCGAACAGGGTAATGCGCGGACCGAACGCAGCGCCTATACCCAATGCATGTTAAGGGCAGTTTTTGGCACCCACTGCACACCGGACAAGCCGGAACCGCCGAAACCACCCATACCCTATGTAAGTCTCGCTCGATATGAGAGGCAGCAAAGTACACTGACAAGCATCATCACCTACAAAACAGAGGCGGCGAATACGTGGAGCATCTCGCTCGACGATGCACCAGAGCAAGCAGGTGCGAAATGACTTGGCGCCACATCATTATCAGCTTTCTGATATTGACCACCATAAGTGCCATTTCCTATATCGTTGGCGCAAGACACACACTAATCGTCCCCGTGGCAGCCGCCGATCCTGCAGTCGAGTATTACACCAAGAACCACAGCAATGGTTACGCGGCCATTGATCGATGGGCGCACTATGGGATGCGGACGGAACATGTTATCGATGTCTTGGCCAACACTGGCTACGATTGCCAGCAGCTACTGGCTTTAAAGAATGAAGGCGAGACAGGCACGATCCGCGACATTTTGTGCACTAAAACAGAAAGTTGGCCCGTCAGCCGCAATCTGACCATTCAAGCGAGCATCGATTATGGTGTCATTGGCCGACTTGTAGCCGCCAAAGCAAGCAGCACGCTGACATCGAATGACAGCTTCCTCATCAAACATCTTGCGGATCTGCTGCGTGAGATGGGCTGGATAGAACCCGCAACGCTACAAGTCACGGGTTTACAGATTGATTCTGTCGAAATCCTGACCCGGATGGTGGCAGATACTTTGCAACCCCAGGGTTGGCACGCACGCTGTAAGCATGACCTGGACGAGCAGGAATTTTCGGCATGCAATGTCATGGCGAATGAGCGCGTGAAATCCGGATTTCCGCGGCTCCCCGAGGGTTCGCTTCCGACCGGCACTGCGCTTGAAATACCGCGCGCCATGGAGCGCGTTCACTTCGTACCGATAAGAATCCGTGGCGCCGATAACAAACCGGAGGACAGCCTTCTAGTAAGATCGACCAATGGCCGCATATGGATGGATTTCACCAGTAAGGACTTAGTGGGACGTAAGGTAACCGCCTCGATCGAGCTGGAAAGTAAAGGCGGCACCCCGATAAGTTTGCTTGTTGGCTTAAATGGCCAAAGCACCACTATTCCCCTGGCAGGCAAACCACGGCGCGCCAATGATGGAGCATTTGTCTACCTCGTACCGGAGGCTGGCACTCAGAGTGAGCGATATTCTGTTTGGTTACATCTGCCGAAGAAGCACTCACCAGCCAGCTTCGAGCAACTTGCAAACAACTTGCCGTTAATTGACAAAGAATTCGTTGAACCTATGGTTAAGGCAGTCATCGACGACCCAGCGATAAATTCACGCCCTGAAGCAAGTCTCGGACTGTATCCGCCATTGCAACAGATAGAACAAAAAGCAGAAATACTACATGCACTAAACACAGAACAATGGCTGCCTCGCCAACATGGTAGTCGTCTGATTGCAGAAGCCTACCCAGAAGATCCCGTAGTACGCGCCGCATGGGCCTTCGCCACTTGTGGAGCAAGCCGCAATTCTTCAGAAGTTGATGGTGACTGCCTGCTGAGTTTCAGCATCACTGATCCAGGCGCTGCCTCATTTGTGCGCAACGAAATTGCAAGACTGCAACTACTGTATCGAGAATTGCCAGAGGACCACCCGCTTCGCATTCGATTAAGAGCGTTGGACGACGCATTCTCGACTGAGCGCCATGACAAATACGACCTCACAGCCCAATCAAGCAGCGACGACTAGCCAGTCCGTGATGCGCATAGTCAACGGCATTGCGCTCGGATTAATAGGGCTCTCTGTGCTGGCGCAGTGCCTGCGCCACATCCTGATGTATATCGAACCGGGCAACAATGGCCTGACACCAGGCGGCTTGCTTGGGCTAATCAGTTTCTCCATCGTTCCGGGCATGGTACTGGCGTTTGCAAAACTGATCTTGAACGTCATTCGGAGCCCCAGAAATACCAGAGCACGACCCAAGGCGGCAATGTATTTCCTAGTCGTGATGGTGCCGTTCGTTCTTCCATTGATTCTGATGAAGGCGCCTGACCGTAGTGCGGCTACGACAGTGGCTATGCAGCAGGCGGAGCCAGAGCAAAGTGAACAATTCATGACAGGACGTGAATGGGCAACGGTCAATAATCCGATTCATGATACGCAGTGCAAGGGCTCCAGTGAATTCAACCGTGGCTGCAGAATGCAGATTGAACTGCGTCGTAAAGCACAGCGCGAACAAGGCTACGAATGGGCAAGGCAAAATCTGCCAGTGAAGGCAACGCTGTGCCAGGGAACGCCTTATTTTGTCCTGGGGTGTCGTACCTACTTTGTCGAGCATTTACGCAAGCCCAAGCCAGCCCATCTGGGTAAATATGAAGGCATGACCACCGCTGAATGTATCGAAGAAGTAAACGGGAATTTTGAAGCACGCAAAGCCCTCAATCTCGAAGAGGAAAACTTCGTCGCCATCGAAGTTCACTATCGAAAACACTGGGAACCCGAACTGCGGGATTGTGAAAACTATGACAAACATATCGAGCTCACATTCATGCCCCAAGCCTACGGCCGCCTCGAGAAGGCGATCGACAGGATCAAGAAAGGAAATATTCCGACGGATGACGAGCAAGCAAGCTTATTTAAGGACTTCACAGAAATGTCCAAGATTCGCGAGCAGCCGTACACCGTCGCTTACATGAAGCTCTTCGACCAGTATTCAAAACTTCCAAATGGCGATCCCCGGGAACATGCAATCGCATACCTGCAAATCTCCTGTGGTGAGTACCAGGCCAAGCTCAATGAGATGAGTCAGCAGGTCAAGGAGCGCACCAATGCCCTGCTTGCATTGCAGCGATCCGATGGCATGATCATAGAAAGTGCCGAACAGCAACGACTGGACCGGCAACGCACTGAAATCATGTCAGATTGGACGCTGTATACCGATGGAGCCAAGAAAGCTGGCTGCAATATCGCTACAAATTAATAGGAGGATAGTAAGAACAAGCGCTCTTTTCGGCTGCGGCCTCTCTACTGACAGAGGTGCGTACAGGAATAGCCCTTCCTTAAGCTGAAACCACGGTTTTTCAGCACCCGGACGGGCGCGATAAATCGCGTCCCTACCCTGAAATCCATGGTCTATGTAGGGGCGCGATAAATTGCGCCCGTCGGAAAGTCGCTTAAGGAAGGGCCATTAGCCTTAGCATCGTCACGGATACGCTCAGGCTAAGGTTGGCCAACGGCGATGCCCGTCACGCAGTCAGGGTCGCTGGCTTCGGGTGGAAAGGGCGTTTATTCTTCTCCGAACTTCCACCCAGGTAGAGCCCACATGCACGATATCCTCCAGCAGCTCGAAGCCAAGCGTGCCAGGGCGCGTCTGGGTGGTGGCGAAAAGCGCATTGCCGCGCAGCACGGCAAGGGCAAGCTCACAGCGCGCGAACGCATCGAGCTGCTGCTCGACGCCGACACTTTCGAAGAGTGGGACATGTTCGTCGAGCACCGCTGCCACGATTTCGACATGGCCGACAACCGTCCGCCCGGCGACGGCGTCGTCACCGGCTACGGCATGATCAACGGTCGCCTCGTGTTCGTGTTCAGCCAGGATTTCACCGTATTCGGCGGCGCCTTGAGCGAAGCCCACGCCGAGAAGATCTGCAAGGTGATGGATCAGGCGATGAAGGTCGGCGCGCCGGTGATCGGGTTGAACGATTCCGGCGGCGCGCGCATCCAGGAGGGCGTGGCGTCGCTCGGTGGCTATGCCGAGGTTTTTCAACGCAACGTGAAGGCCTCGGGCGTGGTGCCGCAGATCAGCATGATCATGGGGCCGTGTGCCGGTGGCGCGGTGTATTCGCCGGCGATGACCGACTTCATCTTCATGGTGAAAGACAGCTCGTACATGTTCGTCACCGGCCCCGAAGTCGTGAAGACAGTGACCCACGAAGAAGTGACGGCCGAAGACCTCGGCGGCGCTGCGGCGCACACGACCAAGAGTGGTGTTGCCGATCTGGCGTTCGATAACGATGTGGATGCACTGGCGATGCTGCGCCGCTTCTTCAACTACCTGCCGCTGAACAACCGCGAAAAAGCGCCGGTGCGGCCGTCGAGCGATCCAGCCGAGCGCATCGACCTGTCGCTTGACACTCTGGTGCCCGACAATCCGAACAAGCCTTACGACATGAAAGAGTTGATCGTCAAATCGGTCGACGATGGCGACTTCTTCGAGCTGCAGCCCGACTATGCGAAGAACATCATTATCGGCTTCGGCCGCATGGACGGACAGGCGGTGGGCATCGTCGCGAATCAACCGCTGGTGCTGGCGGGGTGCCTGGACATCAAGAGCAGCATCAAGGCAGCGCGCTTCGTGCGCTTTTGCGACGCTTTCAACATTCCGGTGCTGACCTTCGTCGATGTGCCCGGCTTCATGCCCGGCACTGCGCAGGAATACGGCGGCATCATCAAGCACGGCGCCAAGCTGTTGTATGCGTACGCCGAATGTACGGTGCCGAAGATCACCGTGATCACGCGCAAGGCCTACGGCGGCGCCTATGACGTGATGAGCTCCAAGCACCTGCGTGGCGACGTCAACTTCGCGTGGCCGAACGCCGAGATCGCGGTGATGGGCGCGAAAGGCGCGGTCGAGATCATCTTTCGCGAACAGAAGGGCGACCCGGTCAAGCTGGCGGCGCGTGAGGCCGAGTACAAGGCCAAGTTCGCGAACCCGTTCATTGCCAGCGCGCGCGGCTATATCGACGACGTGATCCAGCCGCACGAAACCCGCAAGCGCATCTGCCGCTCGCTGGTGATGCTGCGCGACAAGCAGGTCGATGACCCGTGGCGCAAACACGGCAACATTCCACTGTGACGGGC
>JANMSB010000267.1:0-23386 GCA_031388915.1 Pseudomonadota bacterium
CGGTAACGCGCAATGAACTCAACCTCTGCGCTGTTCGTGTCAATCGCACGCGCTGCAACCACTTTGAGCCCCAGCCATTTCATACCGCTCTCGAATGCAACCGACGTGGGCCGCGTGCGTGGATGCCAGGTTGCCAGCAGGTAAGCTTCATTCTGCATGACAAAGGCCGAGTATCGCGAGCGCATCAACGCCTCGGCGGTAGGTGCCAGTTCACCAGCGTGGCTGCATCCACAGCAGGCGGTGTACTGGCGATTAGAGCCGCAAGGGCACAGGGTATTCACCTCAGCCATGTCTATGCTCGCGGTCAGGCTGCCAAACCGGGTGCTTGGTCATCACTGACAGAAACAGCTCAGAAGCCTCCCATCGTGTCAGCCAATCTTGAAGCTGCGGCAGCGGCAAGGCCGCGAACGCTTCTGCATCGGCATGGGCAAACTGCCGAACAAACGGAAAGATGGCGACATCTGCCAGCACCGGTGTGTCGCCAAAGAGATAGGCGTTACTGCACAGTTGCTCTTCCAGTGTTTCAAGCAACTTCACTGCTGCAGCGCGATGTTCGGCCGGCTGCGCGCCGGGATAGCGGTTTGAGTATTTCATTCGGTCGAGATGGAATTTGAACGGACCATCGTTGCCGGCAATCAAGTTTGCCATGGTCTCATTCATTACTTCATCAACGGGCAGCCACTGTCGTGGATAGTGTTGACCAAGCGCCCAGTGCATGATGTCCAGGCTTTCATCAACCACTTGGCCGTCCGACAACACCAGCACTGGCACGGTCGCCTTGGGTGAAGCCTCGATCAGGGTCGTTGGCTTGTTCTGCAGCGACACCTCACGAATCACATACACCACCGAAGACGCGGTCAGCGCCATCCGAGCACGCATGGCAAATGGACAGCGGCGAAAGCTATACAGAATCGGCACTGAAGGAGATGGGCTTATAATTGCCACGTGGTACCCCTAGCTTGGGACTGAACTTCCACTGCCGGTGCCCGGCTTGCTTCGGCACAAACCGACCGTTGACGGCCCTCGCCCCGCGTGATGTAGTGCCGCCCCATTTTTTGGACCCAGTCGTTCCCGGAGCCCGCCATGCTAATCGCCAAAAACACCGCTGTGCAGATTCATTACACCCTGAAAAACGATGCGGGCGAAGTGTTGGATTCATCCGATGGCTCCGAACCGCTGGCGTTCTTGCAAGGCAACGGCAATCTCATTCCGGGCCTGGAAAAAGCGCTGGAAGGCAAGCGCGCGGGCGATGCCATTAACGTCAGCATCCCCCCAGAAGAAGGCTACGGAGTGCGCGACGCGGACTTGATCCAGAATGTACCGCGCAGTGCTTTTGAAGGCATCCCGGAAATCGAAGTGGGCATGCAATTCCATGCCGATTCCAATCAGGGTCCGCGTACGGTCACGGTGACCCAGGTGGCTGCCGACACCATTACCGTGGATGGCAATCATCCCCTGGCGGATCAAACGCTGCATTTCGCCGTGCAGATTGTGGAGGTCCGCGCGGCCAGCAAGGAAGAGTTGAGCCACGGTCATGTGCATGGTCCGGGTGGTCACCACCATTGATCGTCCGTCGGTACGCCGGCGCGTACCGATGTCGAGAGCGGCTCGCTGGCATGGTACATGCCTATTTTCAAGCACCATTGCCTGGAACAGGAGCCGCTATGGAAATTACCCCCGTAACGCCCAGGGTGCGCACAACCAAGGTGCGCACTATCAAGACTGTCGTGCCTAAATCGAGCAAAGCGACGCCCCCACCTGCCGTGGCAAAGCCGAAGGTGGCTGCCGAACCGCGCAAACGGAAAACCCTTACCAAGCGTTCTGGCGCCGAGAAATCCACAGTCGTCGCTGCCACGCACGGCGACTTAGCACACATGATTGCTACCGCAGCCTACTTTCTGGCGGAGGGTCGTCATTTCGCACCGGGTTACGAGCTGCAAGACTGGATCGCTGCCGAGCAATCGATTCTGGGCAGTCGCCTGGGTACATAACCCACTACATAGACAACTCCACCAATTCCCATGCACTAGTGTGCAGGACTAGAATCGCCCTCAGTTGCTTCACCAGGGATTGAAACTTAGGGGGTTGGCTATGCTGCGTGTCAAACACTTATTGGGTGAAAAGGCATCGAACAAAGATATTTGGTCGATTGAAGCCGAAGACCCAGTATTGGAAGCCATTCAGCTGATGGCAGACAAACATATCGGCGCACTGCCGGTCATGCGTGGTTCCACGTTGGTAGGCATCGTTTCCGAGCGCGACTACGCGCGCAAGGTGATTCTGCTCGGTCGTTCGTCTGCGGAAACACCGGTATGGCAGATCATGAGCAGCCCAGTCATCACCGTCACCGCCGACGATAGCGTGCATCACTGCATGCAATTGGTGACCGAGCATCGCGTGCGGCACTTGCCGGTGATGGAAAAAGGTCAGCTCATCGGCATGATTTCCATCGGCGATCTGGTTAAAGCCGTCATCGACGAACAGCAACAAACCATTACGCAGTTGGAGCGGTATATCGCCAGCTAGGGGCGCGCCTTCTTCAAAATTTACGTGGTCGCGCCCCTGCAAAGATCAGATGCCTGTGCTTGCCGCCGGCATGGCATCGCTCAACACACCTTGTTTAAAAGCGCGATTCACTGCGCTTAATACCGCGACCAGCGACGCGCTGACGATATTGCCGTGCATGCCGACGCCAAACAGCGTGACCCGCGCCGACGTGGTGATTTCCACAAAGGCTATTGCTTTGGCATCGCTGCCGCTGCCCATCGAACGCTCTTCGTAGGACAGCACGTCGCATTGCAAACCCAGTGCATCGATCAAGGCATTGATGGGCCCGTTGCCATTGCCGTTGAACACGGCGCCCTGGCCGCGATAGCTCAACTTGATGTTGATCCGTTCGTTGTCGCTACCATCCTGCGCAGTGATCAATTGGTGCGAGCGATATTCGTAAGCGGCATTCTGCTTGAGGTATTCGCGCTCGAACAAGCTCCAGATTTCCGCCGAGGTTAATTCCTTGCCGGTGTCATCGGTAACGTTCTGTACCACTTGACTGAATTCGATTTGCAGACGACGCGGCAACACCAAGCCATAGTCGCGCTCTAGCAAGTACGCAATACCACCCTTGCCCGATTGACTATTGACGCGAATCACCGATTCGTAAGTCCGGCCCAGGTCGCGTGGGTCGATGGGTAAGTACGGTACCTCCCACACATCGCTTTCTTGGCGCGCCGCAAAGCCTTTTTTGATGGCGTCTTGATGCGATCCCGAGAATGCTGTGAATACCAAATCACCCACATAGGGATGACGCGGATGAATCGGCAATTGATTGCAATGTTCCGCGCAGCGCGCCACTTCATTGATGTTGGAAAAATCCAGATGGGGATGCACGCCTTGGGTGTACAGGTTCATGGCTAACGTGACCACATCGACATTGCCGGTGCGTTCGCCATTGCCGAACAACGTGCCTTCGACGCGATCCGCGCCGGCCATCACGGCGAGTTCCGCAGCCGCCACGGCCGTGCCGCGATCATTGTGCGGATGTACCGAAATAACCAGGCTGTCGCGCTGCTTAATGTGCCGACAAAACCATTCGATTTGATCGGCATAGACATTGGGCATGGCCATTTCCACCGTGGCTGGCAGATTCAAAATCACTTTGCGTTCCGGCGTGGGTTGCCACACCGTATTCACCGCATTGCAGATCTCCACCGCGAACTCCAACTCGGTGCCGGTGAAGCTTTCCGGACTGTACTGAAACACCCACTCGGTGTCGGGCTGTTGCTGAGCATGCTGCAGCACACACTGCGCACCGCGAACCGCAATATCAATAATCCCGGGCATGTCGAGATTGAACACCACCCGGCGTTGCACAGTGGACGTGGAGTTATACAGGTGCACGATGGCCCGGCGTGCGCCGCGCAAGGCTTCGAACGAACGCGCGATCAATTCGGGTCGTGCCTGGGTCAACACTTGAATGGTGACATCGTCGGGCACTAGGTGGCTGTCGATAATGCGCCGCACGAAATCAAAATCGGTTTGCGACGCGGCAGGAAAGCCCACTTCGATTTCCTTGAAACCGGTTTTCACCAGCATCTCGAACATTTGCAATTTGCGCTGTGCGTCCATGGGTTCGATCAGCGCTTGATTGCCGTCGCGCAGATCGACACTGCACCACATGGGCGGTTGCTGGATCACCGCATTCGGCCAACTGCGGTCGGGTAAATTAATCGGCGCGAAGGCGCGATATTTCTGAAAAGGTTGCTTCAACATGGTGGTACTCCCACGGCAGGTGTGCCTGCATAAAAACTCAAAAACCGGATTGTGTGTGGCGCCTTGTCCTGTAAGCAGGGTGGGGCGCAGAGAGTTTGATGTGCGTCTAGCGACGCAGGTGCAGGCGCGCACCCAGCAACGAACCGCCGCGACGGGGCGATGGAGAAATGTTCGTTGTCTGGAAGTGACGCATGGCCGGAATCTAGCAGGGCCAGCCGGGGTGGCGCAAGCCCGGGGCGCAATTCCCGCACTATTTTGCCGAAAGCTCGCTGAAGTTGATGTGCCGCCATAAATCGTGCGGCAGGGTGTGGAGTTGCGCTGTGTGAGTGTGAGGGTGTTAAACCCACAGGCGCTTCGGTATTGTGGCGTGGTCTTTGGTTAGTAGTTTCGTTATGCCGCCATACCTGGGTACTCCCAATTACGACCACACCACACCGGAGCGCCTTGGCGTATTGCTGGTGAACCTGGGCACGCCCGCGGCGCCCACCGCGAATGCGGTGCGTCGTTATCTCAAACAGTTTTTGTCCGATCCGCGCGTGATCGAATATCCGCGCTGGCTGTGGTGGCTGGTTCTCAATGGCGTGATCCTGCGCATTCGCCCGGCCAGAAGCGCGCATGCCTATCAACAAATTTGGACTGAACAGGGTTCGCCACTGTTACTCAACTCGCAGCGCTTAGCCGACAAACTAACTACGCAGCTACGCCAGCATGTACACCAGGGCATCCAGGTTGCCCTGGGCATGACTTACGGCGAACCTTCCATCGACACGGCCCTGCAACAACTGCATCGCGCCAATGTACGCAAACTGATCGTCCTGCCGTTGTATCCGCAGTATTCCGGCAGCACTACCGGCTCGGTGTTTGACGCCGTTTCACGTGTACTGCAAAGCTGGCGCTGGGTGCCGGAGTTGCGCTTCATCACGCAGTACCACGATCACGACGCCTATGTCGCTGCATTGGCCGAATCGATCCGCCTGCATTGGCAAACACATGAGCGCCATCACTTGCTGCTGTCGTTTCATGGCTTACCGAAACGCTACCTGCTCAATGGCGACCCCTATCATTGCCAATGTTTCAAGACCGCGCGCCTGCTGGCTGAGCGACTTGGCTTGCAGCAAGGCGAATGGAGTGTGAGCTTTCAATCGCGCGTCGGCCGGGAAGAATGGCTGCGTCCCTACACCGATGAATTGCTGATGCAGTACGCCAAGCAAGGACCCAAGCGCGTTACGGTCGCCTGTCCGGGCTTTGCCGCCGACTGCCTGGAAACCTTGGAAGAAATTGCGCTGCGTAATCGCGAGGACTTTCTCAACGCCGGCGGCGAACATTTCGACTACGCGCCGGCCTTGAATGACGCAGATTGTCATGTGCAAGCGCTGCTGCAACTCATCACGCAACACAGTCAAGGATGGCAACCTGTGCAAGACCGCGATCAAGCACAGGCGTTGGCTATACACATGGGGGCGCTGCGTTAACCATGCCCGGCCGGTTTCTTGAAATCAGCGTCGCCGTGCCGGACATCCTGGAGTCCATTGCCTTCTATGAATTGCTGGGCTTTCAGCAGATCACCACCAATGAAACCTGGCATCACCCTTACGCGGTGCTATCCGATGGCCGCTTGTTCTTGGGGTTGCATCAACATGCCGCCGGATTAGCCGATGCAGAGCCAACGCTATGCTTTGTGCAAGCCGAGTTAGCCCGGTACGCAGCCGAGCTGCGTAAGCTCGGCTGCGTGTTTGATCGCGAGCACTTAAGTAGCGATAGTTTCAACGTACTCACCTTCCGCGACCCCAATGGCCAACACATCCGACTACTGGAAGCACGCACGTTCTCGCCGCCCAACATTAACGCCACCTACAGCTCCAGTTGCGGTTACTTCGTTGAATACGGCATGCCGGTCAAAGAGTTTGACGGCGCCCGTATTTTTTGGGAGCAACTGGGCTTCATCGCGATGGATGAAGAAACCCAACCCTTCCATCGGATTTCGCTCACCAGCGATCATGTGAATCTTGGCCTGCATCGCAGCCGCGCCATCCGTCAACCGCTGCTGGTATTTGAAGATCCGGACATGCGTGAACGCCTGGCGCATTTAAAAGAACGCGGCCTCGAACTCAGCGATGAAATGCCCGATTCGTTAGATGAACACAGCAATGCGGTAGTGATTGCGCCGGAGGGAACGCGGTTGTTGTTGATGCAGGGCGGATAGGTATAAACGCCCTTTCCACCCCAAGCCAATGACCCTGACGTGTTGATATTCACGCGAAATTGATCCGTCCTTTTCATCGCGAGTGGCAACCGATGACTTGACCCAAGGTGATGGCGCCCGTGTACGACATTCCCCGTCTGTCAAAAACTATTTGAATGGGCTATGTTCATAGTCGTGTAAGCCGAGACACTAATTCGACTGTGTTAGAAAGCGCTGAAAGGCGCATTGCGGCGTTAAAATGGTTTGAAAAATCCTCACGTACTGGCGTGTACGCTGCGTTTTTTCAAACCATTTTGCCTTGCACTGCATCCTTTGATCGCTTTCTAACACAGTCGAAGAAAAAATTATCCGAAAAAATAGAAATTAAAATGGGGAGATATGGAATGAACAAAATAAAATATCGAAAGGTACTTTACAGCACAGTCGCGTCACTTACCCTGCAGCCACTCACCAGCGCAAGCGCCCAACAAACAGAAAGCGGTGGAAGTGAGGCCGGGGCCCTTGAAGAAGTGTTGGTAACCGCGCAACGGCGTTCAGAGCGGGCGCTGGATGTTCCTATGTCTATCTCGGTAGTTTCGGCGGACCTGCTGGAACACGCCAGTGTCACTAATATTCATGAACTGGGCCAGATTGTTGCCGGTGCAAAAATCAATTACGCAGGGACCTTCACCCAGCCATCAATTCGCGGGGTTACCAGCCTGATCAACGGCGTGGGCGTCGAAAACAATGTAGCGATTTACATCGATGGCTTTTACGTGCCTGACACCCTTTCAATAAACACAGATCTCGCCAACATCCAGAGCATTGAAGTTTTGAAAGGGCCACAGGGAACGCTGTGGGGTAGAAACGCCACAGGTGGCGCTATTCTTATTAACACCCTGGCGCCTGCAGACGAGCTTACCGGTAATTTCAAGGCTTCTTTCGCTCGGTATGACGATATCAGCGTAGGCGGTTATCTTTCCGGGCCTATCACTGATGGCATCCGCTTCAGCATCACCGGGCATCGCCGGGAGAGCGATGGTTATATCAAGCTGATCGATCCTGCCGGCACCGGCAGCGCGGTCGGCTATGCAGCACCGCAAAAACAGGAGTCTGTCCGGATTAAGCTGGAAGGAGATATTGTCGAAAGCCTGACCGCGACGCTGGCGTATAACTACGCGCTTTCCGAGGATCCAAAGGGCTTGATGTTCAGCACATTTCAATATGCCCGTGCAACTATTCCGGCGCCGCCATTCAGGGCCGTTGAGCCCAACACCGCATCGTTTAACAGCGAAACACAAAACCACGTCAGCACTGATGAATACACACTGACATTGAAGTATGAAATGTCGCTCGGCTCACTCACTTCTTACACGGGCTATGCCGAGCGCGGCACCCGGGTCTTGTACGATTTCGACGGCACCTATGGCAGCTTCTTTTCAGCGCGAGACTTTTATTCACAAGAAACCTTCCAGCAGTCAATTGATTTCGTGATTGATGCTCCGGAACGTTATGACGTCCTGGTGGGGGCGACTTATTACGACGACAACCTCACGACTGACGGGCGCAATTCCTACTCAACCCAATTGGACAACACCATTTACAACACATTGAAGGCTGAGGCCTATGCGTTATATGGTCAGGTGACCTGGGCCTTTACAGAAAGTCTTTCGCTCAATATTGGCAGTCGCTATAACTCCGAGAAAAAATCCATTGCGTATCGTCAGTTGACGCCCGCTGGCGTCAATGTGGTTCCACCGGCATCAAGAGATAAGACATTCGACGGCGTGACGTTCAATACGTCACTAACCTATGAATTGACGCCGGATACCAACGTCTACGCTGCTTTCTCCCAGGGTTATCGCAGTGGCGCCTTTAACACGACGCCGGTATCGAGCCCTTCCCTGCTAATTCCAATTGATCCCGAGGAGATCGATGCCTACGAAATCGGACTTAAGACCGAGGGCAAAACTCTCCGCTTTGATATCGCCGCATTCTTCTATGACTACACAGATCTTCAGGTGGGTGTCGTGTTGCCAAACCCGAATGGCGTTGGCCTGATCAACTTGCAGAGCAATGCAAAAAAGGCCGAGATGTATGGCGCTGATGCGCAGCTCACCATCACGCCAGTCAGCACTCTCAACATAACTGCCGGCGTTGCCTATCTCCATGGGCGTTACAAGGATTTTCCCAATGCAGTGGGCACCGGCCTCAATACTTCCACCATGCTTAATGTCAGCGGCCAGCAGCAGAACTGGTCTGATAAGGAAACAGCGCGCTCTCCTGAGTTCAGCGGATTTCTGAACTTGGTCTACACAATACCGGTGGCGGTTGGTTCCTTGCAGCTTTCTGGAAACATGGACTACACAGACTCCTATGTGATCAGCAACCCGTCTCTTTACGGCCCGCTGGCCGGATCACTTGCCGGTGAGCAGCGGCTGCGCCAATCTGCGCATACATTAGTCGGTGCCCAAGTTTCATGGATAGATCCCTCTGATCAGTTCACCGTTGCCGTGTTTGGCAAAAACCTGACCAATGAGGACTACCTGATTGCCTATAACGCCGGATTTTATGGCGACTACCGCACCTTTGGGCAACCCATCTCATTCGGCATTCGTGTGGGTTACCAATTCTGAGTGTGGTCGCGACTGGCGAGTATTGACGACCGGTCACGATCCATCACATCTTGGATCATCTGGATCGGCGGGCGCGGACGCCCGCCGACATCGCAAGCCACGCGGCATACACTGACCACCAGACTATCTCGCAGGTTACGCACTGCATTGTCCGTCTGGCGGCGTCGGCGCCCCAGTCGGTTCGATGCCGCTCACGATGTGAACATAGGGAACTCAAGGTAGTTGCTGCGCCGCCAGCTCAAACTTTATCGTTAACTGATCCAACACCTGGATCGCACCCATGGCCACGCTATAGGGCTGAATACCGAAATCGGTTTGGCGCACTGCGAACTGACCGGTCACATTCAGTGTTTTGTCCGTTGTCGATAATTTCACCGGCACCTCGAACTCGCGGCTTTGATTCTTGATGGTGATCTGCACTCGCACTGCCGGTTGCGCGCGAGTGCCACTGATGTTGACGGAGCGCAGACGTATCAATGGATACTGCAAGCCATCGAGCTGTTCGGGCTTGAGCACATTGCGTTTGGTGCCGGCGCGCGCTTCGTCGGTCACTGTGGTGGCGAAGTCGGCGCCGTGTTCGGCGCGCGCTTGCGGCGCATCGATAGTCAATTCGTTTACCGGCAGTTGCAGGGTGAAACCGGATTTCGCGAGCGACTCGTGTAACCAGACATAGCCGGACAACGTAGCGGAACTGATCACATGATTGTGTCCCAGGTTCGCCAGTGTGCCGCCGCGATACACCAGGATGTATAACTTGGATTGTTCGGGCGCGAGTCGATATAGCGTTGCGCCGTGTAAGTCGGCCGGGTAATCGGTGGCAACTGGTGTGGGCGGTGCGGGCGATTGCTTGATGACAGGTGCGCAACTGCTAAGCGCCGCGACCAATAGCAGGCATGCTAAGTGGCGAAACAACTTGGCTGCTACTCGCATCTTCATGCTTTTCCTTTAACTCAAACTGCGTGCGATACGTTCGGCCTGATTGCGCAGCAACGGGCCGAAGTTGGCGGCTTCGTATAGATCGTGCAACCGCGATAAATCCGGCGCGCTGCGTTCCAGCGACGCCAACTCGGCCTCCAACGGCATGTCGCACTCTATCTCGGTCAAGCGCCGCGCCAACAATGCGGATTCTTTGTGATCGCGCAACTGGCCGGCGACAAAACCTGGGTTGCGCAACTTCAATTTCAAGACCTGATCAATGTTGTCGTACAAGTGGGTAAGCGATTCAAAGTGCTTGAACAACATAGAGGCCGTCTTTGCACCCACTCCCGGTACACCGCGAATGTTATCCACCGCATCGCCCATTACCGCCAAGTAACAAGCCATACGCTCGGGCAGCACACCAAACTTCGCGGGGATGTCAGCGTATTCGTAGCGCTTCTCGCCCAAGTAATCCCAGTACACATCGCCGGGACGAATCAACTGAGTTAAATCTTTGTCGCGCGATAACAGAACAATTTTTTTGCCTTGGGCGCGCATGCGGGTGGCCAGTGTGCCGATGATATCGTCCGCCTCAAACGCATCACTGGCAAAACACGCCAAGCCCAGCGCCTGGCAAACCTGCTTACACAGCGCAAACTGGCGCTTTAGTTCCTGCGGCGCCGGATCGCGATTGGCTTTGTAGGCGGGATAAATCTGATTGCGAAAGGAGTTACGCAGGCTTTCATCGAAGGCCACGGCCAAATGCTGCGGCTTGACTTGCTCCAACACATCGCCAATGAAGCGGGCAAAGCCATGCAGTGCGTTCACCGGGTTGCCATCGCCATCCACCAAGGTATTCGGCACCGCGTGCCAGGCGCGGAATACGAAGATAGAGGCGTCAATGAGATAGACAGGTTGGGTCACGATGGCCAGAGAGCTTAGTTGCGCGAGCCACCAGAAGCCAGCGCCGTCTTCAGGCAGGAGTCAGCGCTTCGCCAGGTGCGATGCAAGGCAGATGCAGCGACATGGTCGTGCCTTTGCCCGGCTGAGAATTGACGTGCACGGAACCACCGGCGCGCGTCACAATTTGATGCACGATGGTCAACCCCAAGCCGTTACCGTGCTCGCCCTTGGTAGTATAAAACGGCTCGAAAATGCGCGGGCGCAACGCCACGTCGATGCCGACGCCGGTGTCGGTTACGCTGATCACTACCTGCCGTGCACCCTGGTGCTGCGCATCATCGGACTGCGTATCATCGTCTTGATCTGCTGCTGCTTGCTGCAATGAAATCGTTAAGTCGCCGCCGGATGGCATGGCATCGCGCGCATTGACGACCAGATTGACCAACGCTCGCTCCAGTTGCAGTGCGTCGATCAACACCCGCCCGACCACTGGCGTTAATTGGATATGCAACCGAATGCGCTTACCGACCAACACTTGCAGCATGTCGCGCAGCGATTCGATCAAGTGGCGCAGATCGAGAATGCGCGGCGTTGCCGGCTCGTCCCTGCCGAAGCTCAACAGTTGTTGGGTCAGCAGACGGCCGCGCTCGGCGGCGTCGACAATCCGTTGCGCATACTCCTTGGCTTGCGCGTCGGCGGCGGGCGAGGATTGAATCAGCCCGCCATAGCCAAAGATCGCGCTGAGCACATTGCGAAAATCATGGGCTATATTTGCGGCGGCACGACCCAGCGCCTCCATGTGATGCATTTCGCGCAGCTGGCTTTCGTATTGCTCGGCCTTATTTTCCGCGCGGGCGCCTTTGTGCTCGGCCAGCAGCCGGGAAATCGTATCGGCGATCGACGCCGCAAACGCGTAGTCGGCGGTATTCCACTGATGCAGCGACCCGGTGTCCTCGTGACAAACCACACCGACCACCTTGCCTTTGCTATAGATCGGCGCATCGAGCATGGACGTGATGCGCAGCGGCTGCAGGTAAGCGTTATCCAGTTCGTGAGTCAACGGATGCGTACGCGCATCATCGGCGGGAATGGCCCGCTGGCTATGCAGTGCCATGAAATAGGTGGGAAAGTCCTCCTTGCGTAACACCGTGCCGGAAAAAACCTGCGCACCCGTTCGCTGGAACAGGTGATAACAACGCAAGACCTTGCCTTCGTCAGCCAGGACCCAGACGCCAACCCGCTCGACGTTAAGGGCCTGCGCGGTGATCTTGGCGATGTCGGTGAGTAAGTCGCAGCAGGACCGGCTGGTATCGGCCGAGATGTGCAGCAGTTGCAAGCGCGCCTGCTCGTAAGCCGGGTTGGTCTTCGACGACAGTGCGCCGCTGTTTAGCGAAATGGTGTCCATCACGATTCCCTGAATGTGCGCCGCAAATACGCCTGCGGTTATTGCATCTATGCCAGACGTAGTTCACGAAACCTGGGGCCGTATTTACTCCTACGCCACCGCCGCTTTCAACCGCGCATGCAGCGGGCTGGTACGCGGAAAATGCGCCAGCAGATATTCCATCTGGTCAGCTAACACGCGGCGGCCCTTTAAATAGATATATTCGGCATAAGTAGGCGTGAACGGCACGGCCAGCAATTGCATACGCGCTTGTTCTGGCGTGCGCCAGGCTTTGATGTTGTTGCAACGACGGCAGGCGGTGACCACATTCGTCCATACGTCGCGGCCACCCTTGCTAAGCGGTTGCACATGGTCGCGCGACAATTGATTGGACGGGAATCGCTCGCCGCAATACAGACATAGATGCGCATCGCGCTTGAATAAAGTTTGATTATTGAGCGGCGGGATGTAGTCATGGCGCAGGTTGCCGGGATTGTGGCTGTGGCCAATGGTCGACAGGATGGAGGGAATGTCCAGCATACTTTGCCGGCCGGTGCGGGCATTGGTGCCGCCAAACAGCCGGTACAGCGACGAACCGCAGGCATAGGCCACCTGGCCGGTGTGGTAGAGACGCACGGCATCGCGGTAATCGATCCACTCCAACGGCATGCCGGACACGTCCGTGCGCAGGATTTCCTGGCTAAGTGCCGGGTTCAAGGCGTGACTCAAAAACTGCACAAACCCCTCGCTTCATGCTGGGCTTGGCCGGAGAACTGGGTTAGCAGCCTATCCCGTTTCCCGGTCTGCTCGTCAGCATCTAAATCTGTCTTGTTGGATATCGCACGAAAACACGTGCAATAATCCGCGCCCCTTTATAACCCTCAATTTAATAAACAAACAAGCTGCACGTGTCATGCGGCCTGTAATCACCAAGATTCTGGAGGAGTTTCATGAGCCTAACCTTGGGTGTGCCGAAGGAAACCATGCCCGGCGAGTGCCGCGTGGCGCTGGTTCCGGAAGTGGCCGCCAAATTCAAAACTGCCGGCGCGGAGTTGCTGATGGAACGCGGCGCCGGTGTGCCGGCCCAGTTTCCCGACAGCAGCTACAAAGACGTCGAGTTTGTCGATGGCGCCAGCGTGGTATTCAGCCGGTCCGATATTGTCTTGAAAGTGCAGCCACCGACCCTGGACGAAGTCGCGCAGATGAAGTCCGGCGCGACGCTGGTGTGCTTCATGTACGGCCATTTGCGCCTGGATGTCGTCAAGGCATTGCGCGATAAGCACATTACCGTGCTGGCCACCGAACTGGTTCCGCGTATCTCGCGTGCGCAGTCGATGGATGCGTTGTCCTCGCAGGCAGCCGCGTCCGGCTACAAGGCCGTGTTGATCGCCGCCAGTACGCTGGACAAGTTTCTGCCCATGCTCACCACTGCGGCGGGCACGATTCGCCCCGCGCAAGTATTGGTGATTGGTGCGGGAGTGGCCGGTCTGCAAGCCATTGCCACTGCCAAGCGGCTGGGTGCAATTGTCGAAGCCTACGACGTGCGCAGCGCCACCAAGGAACAGGTGAAGTCGCTGGGCGCGAAATTTGTTGAAACCGGTGTGTCCGCCGAAGGCCAGGGCGGTTATGCGCGCGAGCTGACTCAAGAAGAAAAGGATCAGCAACAAGCCGTGCTGGAAAAACGCATCGCGGCGGCGGACGCGGTGATTACCACCGCTGCGGTGCCAGGACGCCCGGCGCCCAAGTTGATTCGCAAAGAAGCCGTGTATGGCATGAAGCCCGGCGCCGTGATCGTCGACATTGCCGCTGAAACCGGTGGTAACTGCGAACTCACCGTGCCCGGTGAAACGGTATTGATCAATGGCGTAAAAATTGTCGGCCCGTTGAACCTGGCCAGTTCGTTGTCGTATCACGCCAGCGAAATGTACTCGCGCAATCTTTACAACCTGGTTAAACCCGCGTTGGACAAGGGGGTATTCAACATCGACTGGACCGATGAAGTATTCATCGGCACCGCGTTGATGCATGCCGGCGCGATTCGTCACGAACCCACGCACAAGCTGCTCGGAAGCTAGTGAAGTATCGATTAACTCAATCGTGTCATTTCGACCGAGGGGAGAAATCTTGCTGGCTTACTGGAAAGATTTCTCGCTCCGCCCGAACTGACAACTCCTAATCCGGAAAACCATCATGACTGGAATGTTAGCTCTGTATATTTTTATGTTGGCCGCGTTTACCGGCTATGAAGTCATCGCGCGCGTGCCGGTGATTCTGCATACGCCGCTGATGTCGGGCTCGAACTTCGTGCACGGCATTGTGGTGGTCGGCGCCATGGTGGCGCTAGGCCATGCGCAGGGCCCGCTGGAACTCACCATCGGTTTCATTGGCGTGGTGCTGGGCGCGGGTAACGCGGTAGGCGGTTACGTGGTCACCGAACGCATGCTGGAGATGTTCAAGTCCAGCGGCCAAAACAAGAATCAGAAGAAGGGTGCGCACTAATGAATCTACTTTCCCAAGACAGCGCTCGCCTGTTGATTGATGCGAGCTACTTGCTGGTGGCGTTCCTGTTCATCATGGGCTTGAAGCAGATGAGCTCGCCGGTCACAGCGCGGCGCGGCATTTTGTGGGCGGGCGCGGGCATGCTGATCGCGACGGTGGTGAGCTTTGCTTACCCCGGCATGAGCAACTATGTACTGATTATGGCGGCCATCGGCGTGGGTAGCGGCATTGCCTGGGTCACCGGCAGGAAAGTCGCCATGACCGATATGCCGCAGATGATTGCGCTGTACAACGGTATGGGTGGCGGCGCTGCTGCGGCCATTGGTGCCGTGGAGTTGTTCTCCGGGGAAGTACATGACACCGTGGCGCTGACGCTCGCGGTCGTGGGCAGCATCATCGGCAGCGTTTCTTTTTCAGGCAGCTTGATTGCCTTTGGCAAGTTGCAAGGCCTGATCAAGAAATCGTTTCGTTTCTCCGGTCAGCAGTTCCTCAACATTCTGCTGGTGCTGGGCGTTGTCGCTTGCGGCGGCATGATTGCCGCGGGTCAGGCAGATGTTGGCGTGGTCACTGCCTTGTTTGTGTTGTCGCTGATTCTCGGTCTAACCATGACCTTGCCAATCGGCGGCGCGGACATGCCGGTGGTGATCTCGCTGTACAACGCACTCACCGGTTTGGCCGTGGCCTTTGAAGGCTTCGTACTGCAAAACGCCGCCATGATCATCGCCGGTATGGTGGTGGGCTCGGCCGGTACCTTGTTGACGCAGTTGATGGCCAAGGCCATGAATCGTTCCTTGGCCAATGTGTTATTCAGCGGCTTCGGCGATAGCGGCGGTGCGGCCAGCACCCAAGCAGTCAGCGGCTCAATGAAAGCCATCGAAGCCAATGATGTGGGCGTGATGATGGCGTTCGGACAGAAAGTCATCATCGTGCCGGGCTACGGCATGGCGGTGGCGCAAGCCCAGCACAAGGTGTGGGAATTGACGCAGCTCTTGCAGGACCGAGGCGTGACGGTGAAGTTCGCCATTCATCCGGTGGCAGGCCGCATGCCTGGGCATATGAACGTGCTGCTTGCTGAGGCCGGCGTGCCTTACGACATCATTGCCGACATCGATGAAATCAATGCCGAGTTCGAGACCGCCGATGTGGCCTTGATCATCGGCGCCAACGATGTGGTCAATCCGGTGGCGCGTACCGATAAATCCAGCCCCATCTATGGCATGCCGATCTTGAATGCCGATAAGGCTAAGAATGTGGTGGTGATCAAGCGCGGTCAGGGCGCAGGCTTCTCTGGCATCGAGAATGCACTGTTCTTCCTGGATAACACCCGCATGTTGTATGGCGATGGCCAGGCTGCCGTGGCGCAGCTAGTTCACGCGGTTAAAGCGGTGTAACACCGACTTGGTTAACCCCCGCCGGGCAACTGGCGGGGGTTTTTCTTTTTGAATAGCTGGCTCCGAACCCACAGCTGTCATTTCGACCGAAGGGAGAAATCCTTCCGGCATCGAAAGATTTCTCCCTTCGGTCGAATTGACAGCAGGGAATTGATCAGACGTTATTAACGCTGCAAACGCCGATTGCGCAACTGCTGCAAACGCTTGGCGCGCTCCTGCTGTGACATCTGATTCCACTTGCGTTGCAAGGCGGCGCGCTGCTTCTCATCCAACTTCTTGAAATTGGCAAAGCTCGCCCGCACTCGCGCCTGATCTTCCGGCGACAGCGTTTGAAAGTCGAGATAACGCCGGCGAAGGGTCGCGCGTGTTTCGGGTGGCAACTCACGCCATGACTTGAAACGTTGCGATGCTGCGGCACGTTGCGTTTCGTCCATGGCCAACCAGCGTTGCGCGCCATTGGCCAAGGCGGTCTGACGTTTCGCCGGTAACGTATCCCAATGGCTTTGCTGCCTGCTCAACACCTGCTGCTGGTCTGCGCTCAATGCCTCCCAAGCGATGCCCGCCCCGATGCCAGAATTCGTTTCATCTGCTGCCATGACGGCGCCGCTCAAGGTAAGCATCAGCACACTAGTGCCGATGAGGGTTTTCAATAACTGCATTACTTTCATTGCTCCGCCTTGCCGGTCGTTTTGGACACGGCACTGGTATTCGCATTAGACGCGCGACTTGCCGCCGAGCTGCTGCTAGAACCGACACTCGCCTTGCCGCTCTTAATCGAGTTTTGCTGCGCGTCAAGTTCAGCGGTGAAGTCGAGCCACGTCTCGTCGTCGCCTTCCATGCTGCCGAGATATTCCAGGAACTCATCGCTCAGCTCGGCCAACTTGTCGGTCGCTATCACCACAGACATGCAACCCAGCAATAACAGGCCGGCCAGTTGCGTGCGCTTGGCTATCGACAGTGGACGCGACATCATCCGGCCTCACTCGTGGCGCCAGCTTCGCTGTCCTGAGTTTCCAGCCACGCGTAAAAATCCACGTCTTGCAGCATCTCCAACTCATCACTGGAGGTCAGAATTTCAAAATCGTCCACCGAGGCGAGCGTGGCCGACTCGACCACTACCGGGGCTTCGGCGCCCGGCCGCATGATTTGCACCGTGGTCAACGCCACCATCGCCACGGCAGCAGCACTGCCCACCGGTAACAACCAGCGCACAGGACTGGCAACAGGCTGACCACGCGCCGCATCCAGTGCGGCGTGGCGCGCCTGATTCAGGCGCGAGCGCGTGCGCGCATCCAGATTCGCCACCGTTTCGTCGAATAACTCGCGGCTGCGTTGCTCCATCGGACTGTCGCTGTCGTTATCAATTGGCGTGTTCACCAGTGTTCTCCCAGGCGAGCGCGCAGGGTATGCACGGCTCGCGAATAATGCGTTTTGACACTGCCTTCGGTGCAGCCCATGGCTTGCGCGGTTTCGGCGACGTCCAAACCTTCAAAGTTGCGCAGGCTGAACGCTTCACGTTGCCGCTGCGGCAGCTCGGCCAGCGCTTGTTCCAACAACACCATGGCGTCGGCCAGCATCACTTGCTCGCTGGGGCCCCGGCCTTGATCTGGCACGGCGTCGTAAGGATCACCGGCCTCTTCCTGACCATCCTGAAACCCGGGCAACCAGCCAAACAGCTTGTTACGCACCACGCGTCGGCGCTGCCAGTCGCGGATGCGGTTGTTCAGAATGCGATAAAACAGGGGTCGCCACTGTTCGCTGGGCCGGGCGCCATAACTACGCGCCAGCTTGAGCATGGCGTCCTGCACGATGTCCAGCGCCTCGTCGTCGTCGCGCAAGGCCATGCGTGCGATCTGGAACGCGCGCCGTTCGACGCTGGCCAGAAATTGATCGAGGCTATGAATGTGGCCTGTCGACTGATCCAGAATGCGCTCCTCCGCCATCACCGGGCCACGCTGTTCCAGCACCGCCCACGCAGTGGCGGACTTGATGGCTGGACCGAACGGATACCGCAGCGTAGCAAACATCTCAGCCTCAACATCCCAAAAGAGGAAAACCCAAGGGTGGGGAAACAAGGGCGGAAAACAAACCACGGCAACGTGGCCAGCAGCCTGCGTAAACAGGCATGCTATGACGCTAATAACGCGATACCCGCTGGGCGGTTGACGCACCCTAGAAAACTATTGGTAAAACCCCTTGACGATTCGAATTTCGGCTGTTTTTTCGTGATTCTAAGCAACCGCACAACAACTGTTGCGCACAAGCCGCACTCCACCTCTGTCATGCGCTTGACGCATTAGGGCGGCTTATGCTGCATGGCACGCTAAACCCTTGTTTGCGCGGTGCAATTTGGGGCGCTCAAAACTTGACCAAACTGAAAAACCTGCCGATGAAACACCCACTTGAGTGGTTTTGCCCCAAAGCATCCACAGACTTATCCACAGCATTTGTGGACAAATTCCAGGACGCGTGGCTCGGCATATGTCAAGTATGAATTTCATCCTGAGAATTGCGTTAGATACCCCGTTACGGCGGGTTTTCGACTACCTGCCACCAGCGGGGATTGAGCGCTCACAATTAGTGCCGGGGGTGCGTTTATGGGTGCCGTTTGGTCGGCGACGTTTGGTGGGCGTGTTGGTGGCGGTCAGCCAACACAGCGAGGTTCCGGCGGCCAAACTCCGCAAAGCCCAGGTATTGATCGACGCCACCCCGGTATTCGACGCCACCCTGTTTGGGCTGTTGCAATGGTCGGCCGAGTACTACCGGCATCCGCTGGGCGAGGTATTGGCGGCGGCGCTGCCGGCTCCCTTGCGTGAGGGCGCTGCGATCACGGCGGTACGCGAATACTGGCAAATGACCCCCAGCGGCATGGCCGAAGCACGCACTCAAATTCCCAAACGCGCGACTCGTTTGCATCGACTGCTAGAAGCGCTGGCGGACGGCGAACTACATGACGCCGATCGCCTGGCTGCAGCGCATGACGATTGGCGTGCGGGGATGCGCACCTTGCAGGAACGGGGTTACGTCAGTACCCAACAAATAGCAGGCGCCGCCCTGGTGACTCCGGGCACGCGCGACCTTGAACTCACGCGCCCGACTTTAGGTGAGGCGCAGCAAGCCGCCTTGCAATGCATCGTCGGCAGCCTGGGAAGTTTCGCCACCCTGTTGTTACAAGGCGTGACCGGCAGCGGCAAAACCGAGGTGTATTTACAGGCCATTGCCGAGGTCTTGCAGCGTGGCGACCAGGCGCTGGTGCTGGCTCCAGAAATCGCCCTGACGCCGCAACTGGTGCAACGCTTCCGCGCCCGCTTTGCCGTGCCCATTGCCGTGCTGCACTCGGGTTTGAACGAAGGTGAACGCCTGGCCGCGTGGCGGGCCGCGCGCAGCGGCGAAGCCGGCATTGTGATTGGCACGCGCTCTGCCATATTTACAGCGCTCAAACAACCGGGACTCATCATTGTCGACGAGGAACACGACCCTTCCTATAAACAACAGGAAGGCTTTCGCTACTCGGCACGCGATCTGGCCATTGCCCGGGCACAACGTCACGGTATTCCCATCGTGCTGGGCTCGGCCACGCCCTCGCTGGAAAGTCTGTTACGCACGCAGCGCCAGCCCGGCGATCTACTGCACTTGCCGGAACGTGCCGGTGGCGCGCAAACGCCGACGCTCAAGTTAATTGATCTGCGTCAGCATGCGGCCAATCAAGGCTTATCCACGCCGGTCATGCTTAGCATTCGCCAACACCTGGATGCCCATGGACAGGTGTTGGTGTATTTGAACCGGCGTGGCTTTGCACCGGTGTTGTTCTGTCCGGGTTGCGGTTGGTCGGCGCCCTGCCCGCGTTGCGATGCTCGACTCACCGTGCATAAGCGACACAACAAACTGGTGTGTCATCACTGCGCCTACGAACAAGCGCTCGATGCCACCTGCCCTTCCTGCCAGGCGGAAGTGAAACCCGTCGGCCAGGGCACCGAGCGTATCGAAGATACGCTGCAACAGATTTATCCCGATGCGCCACTGGCGCGACTGGATCGCGACAGCGTCAGTCGTAAGGGTGAACTCGACGCCACCCTGGCGCGAGTTCAGTCCGGCGACGTCAAAATTCTGGTGGGCACGCAGATGCTGTCCAAAGGCCATCACTTTCCTAATGTCACCTTGGTGGTGATTCTGGATGCCGACCAAGGCCTGTTCAGCACCGACTTCCGCGCCAGCGAACGCTTGGCACAAAGCATTTTGCAGGTCGCCGGGCGCGCCGGACGCGGCGATCGGCCGGGCGAAGTGCTGATTCAAACCGAGTATCCCGATCACCCGTTGCTGCAACGACTGCTGGCCGAAGGCTATGAGGGATTTGCCAGCGCCGCCTTGCAGGAACGCGAGGCCGCACAATGGCCGCCATTTACGCGCATCGCGCTGTTACGCGCCGAAGCCCCTGAATTGACGCACGCCATGCGCTTTTTGCACACCGCACGGCAACTTGCTCAGCAAATCCAAGCAGGACAAAAAAAAGCACGCGCTCCGGTGAAAGTCTTGGGCCCAGCACCGGCACCCATGACCCGCCGCGCCGGTGTACATCGTGCGCAATTGCTATTGCAGGCAGCGACGCCTGGGCCATTGCAGACCTTGTTAGCCAGCCTGGTGCTGCAATTGGAAGCGCTGCCCGAAGCCAAGCGCGTGCGCTGGTCGGTGGATGTCGATCCGATTGAGCTGTTTTAAGTGCCCACATTGATCATGCTGGCCGCACCCCAGCCGCGACCGTAGAATGCGCGTCCTGTTGTAGGGGCGAGCGTTCGGTCGCCCTGACTAGAGTCGCTATTACGGTTGATACATTGAAACACCTGATTAAATCCCTGCTTGAAACAGCATTGAACAATTTGCCCGCAGGTTTGCTGCCTGCGGACATGGCCCCGGCCGTTATCGAGATCGAACGCACGCGCGATGCCAGCCATGGCGACTTTGCGTGCAATCTCGCCATGCGTTTGTCCAAAGCCGCCAAGCGCAATCCGCGTGAATTAGCGCAGGCGTTAATCGCTGCGCTACCTGCCAACGCCTTACTGAGCAAAGTGGAAGTCGCCGGTCCCGGCTTCATCAACTTTCACTTGTCTCCGACTTCCTATGCGCAGGAACTCGAAGCAGTGTTAACCCAGGGCGCTGCTTATGGCCGCGCCAGCAATGCCGAGGGCAGCACGGCCTTACTAGAGTTTGTGTCGGCGAATCCCACTGGTCCGTTGCACGTCGGTCATGGCCGGCAAGCGGCATTGGGTGATGCGCTGTGTGCGTTGTTGGAAACACAAGGTCATCGCGTCACGCGCGAGTTTTATTACAACGACGCGGGCGTGCAGATTCAAAATCTGATGCTGTCGGTGCAAGCGCGCGCCAAGGGCATCCAGCCCGGCGAAGCAGGCTGGCCTGAGTCGGCTTACAATGGCGATTACATCGCCGACATTGCCAATGATTTTCTGGCCAAGAAAACTGTGCGTGCGATGGATGGCGAGGCGGTGACCGCCAGCGGCAATGTGGAAGATCAGGACTCCATACGCAAATTTGCCGTCACGTATTTACGCAACGAGCAAGACCTCGACCTGCAAGCCTTCGGCGTGAAGTTCGACATTTATTATCTGGAGTCCAGCCTGTATTCGGATGGCAAAGTCGACGCCACAGTGCAGGGATTGATCGCCAGCGGCAAAACTTACCAACAAGACGGCGCGCTGTGGTTGCGCACCACCGAGTATGGCGACGACAAGGACCGCGTCATGCGTAAGTCCGACAGCAGCTACACCTACTTCGTGCCGGATGTGGCCTATCACGTCGGCAAGTGGCAGCGGGGCTTTAAACGCGCCATCAACATTCAAGGCTCGGATCATCACAGCACTATTACGCGTGTGCGTGCGGGCTTGCAGGCACTCAACATCGGCATACCACCAGGCTATCCCGATTACGTGTTACACAAAATGGTCAAGGTGATGCGCGGCGGCGAGGAAGTAAAAATCTCCAAACGCGCCGGCTCGTATGTGACGGTGCGTGACCTGATCGAATGGGTGGGTCGCGATGCCGTGCGTTTCTTCTTGGCTTCGCGTCGTGCCGACACCGAGTTTGTATTCGACATCGATCTGGCGCTGGCGCAGGGCGAAGAGAATCCGGTGTACTACGTGCAGTATGCGCATGCGCGGGTGTGTAGCGTGTTCCGCCAGTTGGGCGAGAAAGGCTATGGCTTTGATCGTGCGCTGGGCGCGGCCAACATTGCGTTACTCAACACGACGCATGAAAGCGCCTTGATGCGTCGAGTCACGCAGTATCCGGAATTGTTGCAGGCTGCTGCCGAGGCGTTGGAGCCGCACCAAATTGCGCACTACCTGCGCGAGCTGGCCGGCGATTTTCACACTTACTACAACGCACACAAATTCGTGGTCGATGATGAGCCGCTACGCAATGCGCGTTTGAACCTGGTCGCCGCGACCAAACAAGTGATTGCCAATGGTTTGCAATTGCTGGGCGTTACTGCGCCGGAATCGATGTGGTCTGCGGATAAATCTAATAATTAATATGGCACGCGATTACAAACATGCTCGCACCAACAGCAGCGGCAGCGTCTCCGCCTGGGGTGGTTTTACCATCGGTCTGCTGATCGGCTTGGTGGTGGCCACGGCGGTGTATATCTATGATCGTCGTCCCGGCGCGACGATCAATACTAATGGCGCACCACTCAGCAGCGAAAAAGGCGGCAACGCTTCCAGCGCACCCACGCCAGAATCGGCGCAATCGGGTGAATCCGGCACCCAATTCGACTTTTACGAAGTACTGCCCAAACTTGAAGTGGAAGTGGCCAAGGACGCCGCAAAACCCAGCAATTCCTCGGCCGCTGGCGCTATTGATGTCCCGGGCTCGTATGTCGTGCAAGTGGGTTCGTATCGCAACTTCGCCGATGCTGATCGGGTGCGCGCCAAGCTGGCGATTCAAGGCATCGAATCCAACATTCAGAAAATCAGCATCGACAGCGATGTCTGGCATCGGGTGCGCATCGGCCCGATCAACAATTTGAACAAGCTGGAAGACACGCGCCGCAAGCTACGCGAAGCGCAAATCGATGCGCTGGTGATCAAGCAGGGGAAAACCCCGTAACCTACGCGCCCATCGCCGTAGGGGCAGGTCTCAGACCTGCCCTCCGCTGTGTAGTGTAAGAACCTGTTCAAAGTCTCGATCAAGG
>JANMSB010000258.1:0-1563 GCA_031388915.1 Pseudomonadota bacterium
CTTGCGCAAGCCCCGCAATGCGGTGCGGGAAGGTTGGGCCGAAGCGAGCAAGGCGGTCGTGGTGTCCGGTGATGACAAGCTAGTGTCGTGTCACGCTTCAAATGTCGGATATAGTCGTTTGAGTTTGACCCGTGCATTCTCTGTCGTAAATTGCCAGTTCACCTTGGCGTGAATCTGGTCGCGGTGCGCTTGCCAGGCGGCAACCTCCCCGCATAGTTTCTCCATACTGCCGATGCGCCGATCAAGGCATTGGCTGATCAACACGTTGAGCTCGATTTCGGCGACATTGAGCCAGCTGCCGTGCTTTGGTGTATAGACGAATTCAAAACGCTCCCAGAGCGCCTTCGCCTGCTCAGGGGGGAACGCCTGGTAGAGCGCACCCGGGCTATGGGTATTCAGATTGTCCATCACCAGCGTAATCTTCTGTGCATCCTGATAGCGTCCGGCAATGTCCTGAAGAAACTGCGCCCAGTCCACTTTGGTCTTACGTTCAGTCACCTTGGTCATTCGCGTTCCAGCCAGTGGCTCGCTCGCCATGAATACGTTACACACGCCGCATCGCTCATATTCGTAGTCGTGTCGTTCGAGCTGGCCGGGGCAAGCAGCAATCGGTGTGCGCGTCTCGCGGATGAGTTGCCGCGGTGTCTCGTCCATGCAGACTACCGGGATGTCCACGTTGTAAGGCCGACGATACACGTCGAGAACCCGTTCCATTGCGGCCACAAACTCCGCATTGGCTTCGGGAGGGATTACCCAACCAAGCTTCCGCCACGGTTTGATTTCGTTTTTTTTAGAACGCGACGAACCGTCTCGTAGGAAACGCTGTCGATGTACTCAAGTTCCACCGCGCGATCAGCCAACAAGCGTAGCGACCATCGGGCGAAACCCTGCGGGGGCTCACCGCAACTCAGGGCGACCAGGTGCGCTTCGAACTCGCCATCGGCCTTGCACACATAGCTGCGTTGGCTCTGCTGCCGCACTAACGCCGCGTCCAGTCCCGCCTCGACAAAGCGCTTCTTGACCCGGTCAACCTTGCGCAGGCTGATCCGCAGGATGTTCGCCACGTCTTCACCACGGGTGCGGTGATTGTTGAACTCGCCCTCGTCGCAGTTCAACAGAATCAGCGCATTGATTACCTTCTGGGACTGGTGGGAGCCTTTATGCGTAATGGCCTCCAGTCCAGCCCTTTCGTCCGCCAGCAGCGTCACTTTGTAAAGCTTCATTGGAAAGCCCTCGCCGTCTTGAAAAAGATGACGGAAGCTTAGCACAATATTCGCGACATATTATTCGTGACGTGACACTAGGTTGAACCGCGAGGCCGGCGGCGAAGCCCCACACCGGCGGCGGCCGCTGCGAAAAGAACATGGTTCCAAAAAAATTCAGCACCAGTCGATTGATTTCAGCGCGCAGGCTCGCCGCCGAAACCGCATGATGCCAGCGCGACCGGATCGCGCTGGCGGCGATCAGCAGCGCCAGCGGCAGCAGGGTTTTAAGCAGCAGGTTTTGAGCAGGGTTGGGGGGCATGTGCGGCGGATGAACGGACTGTGCCCGTCATCATAAAGC
>JANMSB010000273.1:0-2320 GCA_031388915.1 Pseudomonadota bacterium
AGCAATATGCGGGCCTTGTGCGGATTCAAATTATCCGAGGTCACCACGCCGCGTTCGAATACGCGCGTGCTTTCCATTACTCGCCCTGCTCCTTTACGGTCGCTTTGTACAAAGACCACGCCCTTGGCTTGACCGCGTTTCATGGCTTCGGCATTACCACCGGTGAGTACTACACCTTTGGCGCCGGCATTCACAAACGCATCAATGGCTGCACCATCCGATTCTTGATAATCGTAGGTGACATCGACACGCGGCAGCGAAGTGAGCTTGGAAACATCGAACTCCGACTTATACGTGTGGCGGTAGATAGGCTTGCGATAGAACGCGATGCGATCCGAGTCGGCGAAACCGATAGGGCCAAGATCGCGCGAGACAAAGGTTTCGACGCGATAAGTGTTGGTCTTGGTGGTATCGCGTGCGGCGTTGATCTCGTCATTCAGCAAGATCATCACACCGTAGCCTTTGGCATCGGGTGATGCAGCAACGCGCACTGAGTTGTACAAGTTGAATGGACCATCGCGACTTACCGCAGTGAATGGACGCATTGCACCCACCACGACTACCGGCTTATCGGACTTCACGGTGAGATTAAGGAAGAAGGCGGTTTCTTCCAGCGTGCCCGTACCATGCGTCACCACCGCGCCGGAAGCTTCCGGTTTGGCCAGCCACGCATTCACTTCCTTGGCGAGCTTCAACAGAATGTCGGCGTTAATGCCGCCAGAACCGATGTTGGAAATTTCGGTGTAACTGATCTCGGCAACTTGTTTCAGTTCAGGCAAGTCGGCGATGAGTTCATCCGGCGTGACCTTGCCGGCGGAATACTCCATGAGTTTCTGCCGGTCTGCGCCCTTGCTTTGAATCGTGCCGCCGGTGGTAAATAACATGACCTTGGGTAAGGTCGGCCCCTGCTTCGTTGCCTGGGCCAGCGCAGTACCGCTTGACGAAATCGACAGGGCAAGCGTGGCCAATAGGCCGAACAATTGGCTGCACCGATGGCTGCGAGACATGCACTGTCCTCTCTAGGGTCTGCTAACAACTATTGAATCGCTGCGACGGAGGTCGAAAGGACTCAGGACGCGACGCACCGAGCGCGGTGTACTCAACGTACTCAAGCGAGGTGCAACAAAGTCCTGAGTCGTTTCGATCCCGTCCCTTCGGGTTGGGCCCCTAAAAGCGCCATGCGGCGTTGCTCGTCGTTTATTTGGATTTACCAAACCTCACTCCTCGCGCCTTGCCTGGCGCTTTTGGGGGCACCAACGCAGCGATCCAATAGTTGTTAGCAGACCCTTGAGATACCGTCGTTGGCATCACTATCTAAGAAGACGCAGTCAGTAACGGTCACCCCACCTGAACATGCTATTCAACAGTACTAGCGCTTAGGCAGCATCGACTTGCGAATTTTAGTGACTGCCGTGAAGCTGGGATCGACCACGTTCGCGATTTCCAACTCGGCAGCTTGGCCCATGAACGTCTGCGCGCCGCGTTCGGTGAACCCGTAGTCGGACATCAACCAGCGCTGCATTTCGCTGTTTGCATGTTGCAACGCTTCGAGCAGCGGCCGTGCACTGCCGAGCACCATGATGTGCGTTGCGTTTTCCAGTCGTGGCCAGGCAATGGCGCTCTGCTTCACCAATGCAACCGTGAACTCGACGTCCATCGAGGTTTCCAAGCCACTGCCCACCAACTCACCTTCGCCCTGCCGGGCATGTCCATCACCCAAGAACAACAGCGCACCCGGCTCGAATACTGGCAACATTAATTTCACGCCGGCATTCATGCCAGCGTAGTCCATGTTGCCGCCGAAGTTGCCGGGATAGCTGGTCGCGATGGCTTGCTTGCGTTCCGGCGCCACGCCAACACAGCCGAGCATGGGCTTGAGCGGCAACTCAATACCACCGGGTTGAATATCCGTCTGATCGAGACGTGCCACACCACGCGCTTTGTCGATGGTCCAGGTCACTCGCTTGGGTTCGCGATCGACTCGCGCGGCAATCGCCTGCGGGTCTACGGTATACGGCGCCAACAAACTGCCTGATCCCGCGGAGGTGCGATTGGTTTCAATCTTCTCCAGCGTCACCACAATCATGTCACCCGGCTGCGCACCTTCAATGTAGAACGGGCCCGTCTCTGGATTGCCTCGATAAGGCCTGGCAGCACCCTCCCAATCGACGCCGCCAGCATCGATGGTCTTGGTAATCACGCGATCACCCGGTTTGATCTTCAACGCAATGGGATGCGCACCGGAGAACGTCGTGTAGAACTCCTTTGGGATAAAGCGGTGTGTCTCTGCATGCAGCAGCGGCGACGCAAGCGTCAGCGC
>JANMSB010000314.1:0-19599 GCA_031388915.1 Pseudomonadota bacterium
AGTGTGCCGCTAGAGCCGCCCGTGCCCCGAACGCTTTGTATCACCACCTGCAAGCCGCGCTCGGCAAACAGGCTGGCCATCACGCCGAACAGCGCGCCGCGAGTGTAAGGACTGCGCATCACCACGACAGGTCCGGACGCCTGATCCCTTGCGTAGTGACGGTCGGCAAGTAACACAACGCCATCACGCATGGTGACCGGTATATCTTTTGCGACATCAATCCGTCGCGACTGCCGCGGCGGAACTTTAAACGCCTTGGCCACAAGCCAACGGAGCATTCCCCAATCTGCCATGCCTCACCTATGCCAATTTGAAAGGGTCGCACCTTAAAGGCTACGTGGGAATCCGGCAAATCGATGCTGGATTGGCTCACGCTCTGGCCCTGGCGTCGTTCAAGTTTCGTTCTAAGCGCCCGTTAACACCGCTATAGGTCTTAATCCACGGCCGGGTTGGTGACGCGCCCCGGGTGTGGCCATGCATACGGGAGGGCTGTCTTGTTGCGGCTATGGCGGAAAAAACGTAGTAACGATTGGCGCGCGGGCGTCATGCTGGGCGAGCGGGAAACCGCCTTGGCCATTGTGCAGCACCGTGCCGGCCAGCTACCGCTGCTCAAACACTGCGGCATTCATCCCGGCGAGGAAATCCGGCCGGAACATGTTCTGGCCATGTTCATTCAGGGCCGCACGCTGGCGCACGCTGCGGTCAGCGGCATCATCGGTGCCGATGACTATCAACTGGTACAAGTCGAAGCACCAGAAGTGCCGGCCGCCGAACTCAACGAGGCCGTGCGCTGGAAACTAGGCGAGGTACTCAACTTCCCGGTGACCGATGCAGTCGTCGACGTGTTTGAAATTCCGCAGTCGCCGCTACGTTCGCAAAGCAAAATGGTTTCTGTCGTGGCGGCGCGCAACGTCGCGGTCCAGCGCGTGACTGAACTGGTGGCGCCACGCGCACCCGGCTTCGACGTCATCGATATCCCGGAAATGTGTTTGCGCAATCTCAGTGTGTTGCTGCAGCAGGATGCCAAGGGCGTGGCGTTGCTGGCGTTTGGCGAAGGCTTTGCGCAGTTGATCCTGACCCGGCAAGGCGTGTTGTATCTGACGCGCCGCATCGAACTGCACAGTCCCGTAGAGGTGCGCGTCGACGCAAGCAACGACACCGCGCCCGCCGGCAGCGGCATTGACGCCATCACCCTGGCGTTGGAGCTGCAACGCTCGCTGGACTACTACGAAAGTTTTTTCGATCAGCCGCCGATCACCCATCTGGTGCTGGCGCCCGGTGACGCACGCGCCAAACAACTGGCGGCCGAGCTGCGCCCGGAAATCCAGCTGAAAATCGATCTGTTTGCCGCCGAACATTTGTTCGAGGTGGACGCCAGCATCGAGATCGATACCCGCTTGCCGGGTCTGATCGCACTGGGCGCTGCGGCACGTCCACGTGGCAATGGACATTGACCATGCGCCAGCAAATCAACCTGTATCAACGCGCTCGGCGCACCCAGCTGCCGGTCTCAGCCCACAGCCTGCTGTTGGCGAGCAGCGCCCTGCTGGCGGTACTGCTATCGATCTGGACGTACGGGCATGTCGCGGTGACTCGGCTGCAACACCAGGTCGAGTTGTTCCAAGAACAACAACAAGCGCAGACCAACTTGGTGAATACGGCCCGCACTCTATATGGCGAAAAAGTAGATCAGGCCACGCTGCAACAACAAGTGGCGCAGCTCAAACAGTCCCTGCAGGACCGACAACAGGCATTGGCGCTACTGCGCAATCGCCCGCTCGTCGTGCAACAAGGTTTTGCCACCCGACTACAGGCATTGGCGCATCCACATGTCGATGGCGTATGGCTGGAAGGGGTGGCGCTGGATGGCCAGCCCGGCATTCAGAGCCTCACCGGCCGCAGTTTCAACCCGGCCTTGGTGGCGGATTATTTACGCGCTCTGGGTAACGAACCCGCACTGGCCGGCACGCGCTTCACCGACGTGCGCATTCTCGGACCGAAGTATGTCGACCCAACAGACAGCGCAGGTAGCACAGCCAGCGCTGAGACAAGCACGCCAGTCGCCAGCCCATCATTCACTGGCGTGCGCTTTCGCGTTGATAACCGCCTCGACACGACGGCGCAGACTCGTACCGCTACCGGTAGCGCCACATGAAGTTGCAGCTAACCTTACCGACAGCCTTGCAATCCGCCATGACGCGCTTTGATGCCATGTCTCTGCGCGAGCGCGTGATGATCGGCGCTGCGCTGCTCGCCAGCTTGTTGGTGGTATGGGACACGGCGCTGATGCAGCCACTCAATGCCCGCCGCACGGTGTTGATAACGATACTGAATACCGACCCCAATGCAGTTCAGCCGGACCCAGCGGCGGCCGGCGCTGCCGATGCGTCAGTGGTCGCTGATGGCGCAGCGCCGAGCGATCCCGATCCCATCGGCACGGCGTTGTTGCAACGTGAATCCTTGCGCATGCAGTTCGCCGACATCGATAAGCAGTTGCAACAAGTATCCGCCGAGCTGATTACACCCGAGCGCATGAGCGAAGTGTTGTACGACGTGCTGCAGCAACAACACGGCGTAACGTTAATCAGCCTGCATAACCAACCGGTGAGTAGCCTGGTGCCTGCTCAGCCCAAGCCGGATAGCGAGTCTGGCAATCAGGCCGGCAGTGTCGCTGGCACTGACGGCACGCCGCAACTCGGGCCGGGGCCCTACCTGCATCCGGTGGAGCTGGTCATTGAAGGCCGCTATCTCGACATCCTCAACTACCTGCGCGCATTAGAAGCCTTGCCATGGCGCTTTAATTGGCAGTCGCTCGAATTGGATAGCAGTCGCTACCCGCTGAATCGCGCGCGCGTCGAACTTTCCACACTCAGCCTCGATCCGGCATGGATAGGGACTTAGGTCGTCATGTTGCTAGCCCGACTAAAAAACATATCCAAGTGGACAGGACGCTTCGAAGGCCGTAGGTCATCCCTATGGGACAAGCTCAGCGACCGGATCCCCCAATTCCGGTCACTGAGCGGAGTCGAAGTGTCTTTGCTGTATCGAAGATACTCAGCCGCTACGTTAGCCGCCGCAGGTCGTACCCCGTCGAGACTCACTGTTGCCGTACTTAGCTGTACCTTCGTACTCAACAACGCCCTGTCTGCCGAACCCTTGTTTGATCCTACCCAGCCCTATGGCCAGCCCTACGGCGAACCTACCGCGCCACACCTTACCAACACTCGTGCCGCACCAGCACCGTTGCAATTGGAAGCCATCCTGCATGGCTCGCAGCGCCGTCTGGCCATCGTCAATGGTCAGCTGGTGCATGAAGGCGATCGCCTTGCCGGCTGCTTGATTGAAGCCATCACACTGACCAGCGTGCGTTACTCAACCCAGGGCCGGCAGCACACGCTCACGCTTGCCGGCGCGATCTTGCCGGTTGCACAACTGAGCATTCGGCCGACCACGTTCACACAGCCCATCAAGGACAATCAACCATGACGTGTTTTACAGCGAGGCTCGCTGCCCTCATGGTGATGCTCTACAGCCTTACCACAGCAGCCCAAGGCGATGGCTTGCACGACGACGCAGCGCGTTTCGACATCAATGTGGTCGATGCGCCGGCACGCAGCTTTTTTCAGAGCCTGGTCAATGGCACCAACGACAATATCCTGGTGCATCCGGAGGTCAGTGGCCGCGTGTCACTCAATCTCAAACATGTCACTGTTGCAGAAACGCTAGATGCCACGCGCGAGCTATACGGCTACGACTTTCGACGCACCGCCGCCGGCTACCTGGTGTTGCCGGCCAACATTCAAACGCGGTTGTTTCATCTCAACTATCTCGACTTGCAACGGCACGGCGTTTCCAAAACTCGCGTCAGCTCGGGGCAGATCACCCAAGGCGGCAATACGCAGTACGGCAACAGCGCCGGCGGCAGCACCAGCAGCAGCGAAGATGACAAAGGTAAACCCACCGTAGATATCAGCGGCACAGCGGTAATGACCCGTAGCGATTCGGATTTCTGGACCGGCATCGAGACCGATATAAAACTTATCGTCGGCAGCCAGCCCGGCCGCAATGTTGTCATCAACCGCCAGTCCGGCATCATCATGGTTCGCGGCATGCCGGAAGAACTGCGCGACGTCGGCGACTATCTGGAAAAAACCACCAACAGTGTTTCTCGCCAAGTGATACTGGAAGCCAAGATCGTTGAAGTGGAACTTAGCGATGCCTATCAAGCCGGCATCAACTGGGCGGCCATCGCCGATGCTGCGAGCGGGCACTTTCTGTTTGGCCAAGCCTCGCCACCCGGTGGTTTCGATGCTAACCCGCTCACGCCGTCCGGCAGTCCAGTGGTGGTGGCGCCGGGCAATCCGCTTAATGGCTTTGTCAACAGCACCCTGGGCGGCGCATTTACGTTGGCGGCAGATTTTTCCGACTTCAATGCCTTCATCGAATTGCTCGGTGTGCAAGGCCGCACGCATGTGTTGTCCAGCCCGCGCGTGGCAACGCTCAACAATCAAAAGGCGATTATTAAAGCCGGCTCGGATGAATTCTTTGTCACCAAGATCAGCAGTAACACCACTACTGGCACGGCGACTTCCACCAGTCGCGAGATCGAGCTGACGCCGTTCTTCTCCGGCGTGGCACTGGATGTCACGCCGCAGATCAGCGAAGACAATCAAATCATTCTGCATGTACATCCCACCGTCAGCGAAGTCACCGATCAAACCAAAACACTGACGGTTTCCGGCAGCACCGACACCCTGCCACTGGCGCTAAGCCAGATTCGCGAATCCGACAATGTGGTGAAAGCGCGCAGCGGCCAGTTGATTGTGATTGGTGGCTTGATGCGCGAAAGCCGTAAAGATCAAGACTACAAAACCCCGTTTCTAGGCGACATTCCGCTGCTGGGAAAGTTGTTCCGCAGCGAACGTAAGCAATCGAAAACCGTCGAGCTGGTGATCCTGCTGCGACCACTGGTGGTGGGCGATCAGGATTGGAATGAGCTGGTGCGCGAGCCGACGGAGCGGATGGGCAAGTTGCGAGAGAGCGGCGCAGCCAGCCGCTGAAACATATTCAAACTGTATATGCGTAACGTTACTTCCAAGCAAGACACTTCGAAGGCCAAAGGTCATCCCTGTGGGACTCCGCTCAGTGACCGGATGAGTATTTTCCGGTCACTGAGCGGAGTCGAAGTGTTCTTTTCTCGACAACCATTTGACTACTGCTCATGAACGACCAAGTACGCAGAAAAAAAGTCCGCATCGGCGAACTGTTGTTGGACCACGGACTGATCACCAACGAGCAGCTCAACGCTGCATTGGCCGATCAAAAACGCACCGGACGACGGCTCGGCCGAACCCTGACCGACATGGGCTTCGTGCGTGAAGAAGCCGTGGAGGAGCTGTTAGCCAAACACTTGCAGATTCCGTTTGTCGATGTGCGCCAACTGACGCTGGACCAGGCCACCGTGCGGCTGTTGCCCGAAGCGCACGCGCGCCGCTTCCGTGCGCTGGTGTTGCAGTCGGATGCGCGCGGCCTGATGGTCGGCATGGCCGACCCCACCGATCTGCCCACTTACGACGAGTTGGCAACACGTCTGAAAAAGCCGATGAAAATTGCGCTGGTGCGGGAAAGTGACCTGCTCAAAACCATCGACATCGTGTATCGACGCACCGATGAGATTGCCTCCATCGCTCAGGAAGTCCGCGATGAGCTGCATGAAGGCGATATCGACATCGGACAACTGGCCGCCGACGAAGGTTCGGCGGATGCGCCGGTGATTCGTCTGATTCAATCCATGTTTCAGGACGCGGTGCAGGTGCGTGCTTCCGATTTGCACATCGAACCCGGCGAAAATGCGCTGCGCGTACGACAACGCGTCGATGGCTGTCTGCAGGAACAAAGCATCGATGGTCGGCGCATTGCCAGCGCGCTGGTGACGCGCCTGAAACTGATGAGCGGCCTGGACATCTCCGAAAAACGCCTGCCGCAGGATGGTCGTTTTTCGGTGAAGGTAGGTAACAAGTCCATCGACATACGCCTGTCCACCATGCCCACTCAATACGGTGAATCGGTGGTCATGCGACTGCTGGATCAATCCGCCAATCTCATGCCGCTCGATCAACTGGGCATGGCTCCCGAGATGCTGGAAAAATTCCGTGGCTTGATCGAACGCAGCGCCGGCTGCGTATTGGTTACCGGTCCCACCGGCAGCGGCAAGACCACCACGCTGTATTCGGCGCTGAACTATCTGAATAAACCCGATACCAAAATCATTACGGTTGAAGATCCGGTTGAGTATCGGTTGGATCGCGTCAACCAAGTGCAAGTCAATCAGAAGATCGGCCTCGACTTCGCACGCGTATTGCGCACCACGCTGCGTCAGGACCCAGACATTATTCTGGTCGGTGAAATGCGCGATCGGGAAACCGTGGATATTGGCCTGCGCGCCGCGATTACTGGGCACTTGGTGTTTTCGACGCTGCACACCATGAATGCGATTGCTACCGTCAATCGCCTGCTCGACATGGGCGCCGCAGGTTTTATGATTGGCACGGCGTTACATGGCATCGTGGCGCAGCGTTTATTGCGCCGCATATGCGAGAACTGCGCACAACCGGCGACGCCGGATGTGCAACAACTGACCTGGCTACACGCGCAATATAGCCCGACCGAAGTAGCCAAGATGCAGTTCACCGCCGGTACCGGTTGCACCTATTGCAACTTATCCGGCTATCGCGGTCGCATGGCGGTGTATGAATTGCTGGAGATGGATCGCATCTTGGCCGACTGTGTGCGGCGCAACGACCCCATTGCCTTTGCCAATGCCGCGCGCATCAAACCCGGCTTCGTATCGTTGGGACAATCGGCGCTGCAACTGGCGCGTACCGGCGCTACCAGTCTGGCCGAAGCCATCAGTGTCACTGCTGGCCTGGAAGATGCCGAAGATAGCTCGCTCGCCGATGCCTTGGCTGAACAACAATTGCTTGAACAACCGCAAGCGCGTGCCTGATGCCGATCTTTCACTACAAAGGCCGCTCGGTACGCGGTGACCTCGTGAACGGCCGCCTTGATGGCGAGACCATCGACATGGTGGCGGCACGTTTGTTAGGCACCGGCATCACGCCGGTGGAGATCAAGGCGGTCAAAGCCACCGATCTGAACGATCTGGGCACGCTGTCGCGTCGCTTTGGCATGGGCAAGCCCAAGACTTCGGATCTAGTGTTGTTCTCGCGACAGATGTACACCATCACCAAGTCCGGCATTCCGTTGTTGCAAGGTTTGCGCGGCTTGGCCACCTCCACTCAGAACCGCGTATTGCGTGAAGCGTTGGAAGACATTCTGAGCAGCCTGGAATCGGGCCGCGATCTAGCCGGCAGTTTTGCGCGTCACGCCGATCTGTTTCCGTCGCTGTACATCAGCATCATTCGCGTCGGTGAATCCACCGGTACGCTGGAAGCCTCGTTCAAACGCATGGCCGAATATCTGGCGCAGGACCAAGAAACGCAGGCGCGGGTCAAGAGCGCCATGCGCTACCCCATCATCGTCATGTGCGTCATTGCGGTTGCCATGGGTGTGTTGACCACGTTTGTGATCCCGCATTTTGAACCGCTGTTCAAGGCGCTGGGCGATAACATTCCGCTGCCCACGCTCATCATCATGAGCGTGTCAGCCTTTGTCCATGACTATTGGTATGTGGTACTCGGTGGCATCACGATGGCTACGCTGGGAATCCGCAAGTATGTAAGCACCGCGACCGGCCGCTTGCAATGGCATAAGTGGAAATTGCGTTTGCCGATCATCGGCCCGCTCGCACATCAAGCGATTCTGTCGCGCCTCAGTCGTTCGCTGTCCATCTCGCTGAGCGCTGGCATGCCGATGTTGCAAACCTTGAGCGTGATCGCCAAGGCCTCCGGCAATGACTACATGGCCGAGCGCGTCACGCGCTTACGCTTAGGCGTGGAACGTGGCGACCCGTTAAGTCGCGCCGCCGCCAGCGTCGAAATGTTTCCGCCATTGGTGCTGCAGATGATGAGTGTCGGTGAAGAAACCGGCGAGCTGCCGCAACTGCTGGATGAAGTCGCCGGCTTTTACGAACGCGAAGTGGACTACGCCCTCAAGAATCTAAGCGCCGCCATTGAGCCGATACTGATCGTGTTTGTCGGCGGCATGGTACTAGTGTTGGCGCTGGGAATTTTCCTGCCCATGTGGGAGATGATCGGCAGCGTTGGCGGTGGGCATTAAGGAAGGTCTGATTAACTGCATTTAGGATGCTTCGACGGAGTTCATCCTGAGCGGAGTCGAAGGGCTCAGCGACCGGAAAACTGCGCATCTTTCCGGTCATCGAGCGGAGTCGAGATGTCTTGACAGGGGTAAATCAGATCTTCCTTAAGGAACGTTTATCAGACCTTTCTAAGTGCTACTCCGCGGGCAGCAAGCGCGCCAACAACCAGGCTTTGGCAAACCGTATCCTGCGCTGCACAGTCGCCTGCGAAATCTCTAATGCCTCGGCCGTTTCCTCGATCGTCAAACCGCCGAAGTAGTGCAGCTCAAAGGCTTGCGCGGATTCTTTATCGGCTTGTTCGAACTGCGACAGCAGATCGTCTATCTCCACTATACCGGCGCTATCTTCGGACTCGCCGACCGCATTGGCGAACTCTTCAATGCTCGTTCTATCCGGGCCACCACGTTTTATGCGCCGCCTGCCCTTGGCGTGATCCACCAGGATATGGCGCATCTGACGCGCGCAGGTGGCATAGAAGTGTTGTCGATTCTCGAAACGCTGCGACGAATCGAACAAGCGCGCCAAGGCCTCATTCAACAGCGCGGTGGGCTGATAGGTATGCCCGCGCCGCTCGCGACGCATGTAGCTGCGCGCCACGATTTGCAATTGCTGGTATTGCTCGGCGGAAAGCTTGGCGACACTATCTGCATCGTGTGGCGCGGCAGTACCGCCCGCCTCCGGATCGGCCGGCAACCTTGTTTTTATATCCATGATTCCATTGCCTTGCAGTCGCAGTGCAGCAAGCCTTTAAGCCAGGCCTTACAGCACGTCGAAGCGATCCGTCCAACCTTCTTCGCGCTTGATACGGTCGTAGAGTTCTTCGCGGTACACAGCAACTTCCGCCGGGGCCGAGATGCCTATCCGCACCTGGTTACCCACCACCTGCAACACGGTAATAACCACTTCCTCGCCGATCACGATCGATTCTTGGGGACGGCTGGGCAATATCATCATATCCGTGACTCCTCAATAAACTACCAAGTACTGGCGAGGCCATCGCCGAGGGAAGTGCGACCATACTCGAGAGCCGGCATGTGATGCAATTCACGCCCTCGCTAATCCGTCACTACCCGCCCGCCGCACCACTTAAGAACGGCCGCCACGCGCCGATACAACCAGCGAACAACTATGGTTCTCAGGGAGTTATTCGCATGTATCGCTCAACACAACGTGGTTTTACACTGATCGAACTGGTCGTGGTCATTGTCATTCTCGGCATTCTCTCGGCCTTCGCCGTGCCAAAGTTTATGGGCATGGAAACGCAGGCGCGGATCTCATCCGTTAGAGCCCTTGAAGGCACGTTGCGCAGCGCTGCATCTATGGCGCACGGTTTGGCGCTTGCTTCTGGCAACCCGGCCACCCTTACCATAGAGGGACAAACGGTCACGATGAGCAACGGCTACCCGAATGCCGCTACGATGTTCAGGACCGTCGATGGCAGCGTTATTAGCCCCACGACCCCAGGTAGATTCACCCACAACAACGGCGTATTCACGTTGAACGGTGCCAACAATAACGCCAATTGCCGCGTAACTTATACTGCCGCCGCCGCCGGTATGCCGCCGCAGATTGTCGCTAGAGCCGATGCTGTCAATGGTTGCTAGCGGTAGTCATCAGCCAACATCATGGACCCGCACCGCAGGCAAACCGGCTTCACCATGGTGGAGCTGGTTACCAGCATTGTCATCATCGGCATTCTGGCCGCAGCAATTGGGCCAAAGTTTATTGGCAATCAAACCTTCTCCGAACGCGGCTACGCCGATGAAGTAGCGGCCGCGCTGCGTTATGCGCAGGCGGTCGCGGTCGCCAGTGGCTGCGGCGTCAGGGTAACGCTGACCGCCACCAGCTATCAGGCCATGCAACCCACCAACGCGCCCAACGTGCCGCCTGCTTGCGGCGGTGGCTGGAACACCGTCGTTACGCGCGTCGATGGCGGCACCCTGGCAGGCACAGCGCCCGCTGGGGTAACGCTCGGCCCGGCAGCCCAGATTACTTTCGATGCACAAGGCCGCATAGCGAATGCCGTGCCACTGGTGCTGAGCAATCCCGGGTTCACCCTGACCGTCAGTCCCATCAGCGGCTTCGTGGTGGTGCAATGATGCGCACGGCACCTCTACATACGATGCGCATACGTTGCGTTGCACGCGGCATGACGCTGATCGAACTGGTCATTGCCATTGCCGTTATCGCCATCGCCGTCAGCAGCGTGCTTGGCGTGATGTCGGCGCAAGCGACGCGCAGCGCAGAGGCGATGATTCGCGCACAGGCCACTGCGATTGCGTCGGCTTACCTCAGTGAGATATTGCAAAAGAATTTCCCGACGACCCCTGGAACGCGTACCCGTTCGACTTTCGACTGCGTCAATGACTACAACGCGCCTGCACCCAGCGCAGTGCTCGATCAATGGGGCAACGCCGTCGCTGGGCTTAATCAATTTAGCGTCGCCGTGACCGTGACCCCGAGCGCCTTGAATGGCATTCCCGCCAATCAGGCTTGGCTCGTGAATGTAACCGTTACCCACCCCAGCGGTGCGTCGGTTCTGGTCAGTGGCTACAGGACCAACCATTAATGACCATAGCAAAACAACATGGCTTCACTCTGATCGAGCTGGTTGTCGCTATGAGCATCTCGGCGATTGTCGTCGGCTTCATGGTCATGTTTCTCGTCACACCGGTGCAGTCGTATCTGGCGCAAGCGCGTCGTGCTGAATTGGTGGGTTCGGCAGACAGGGTTGCCAATAACATGGCAGCCGATCTGCGCCTTACGATGTTTGGCAACGTGCGCTACACCAGTAGCGGCACCACTGAAGTGCTGGAAATTACGTCTCCCGCGCCGCTGGGTCCGATTGCGTACCTATGCGACTCGGGCACGCAAACAGTGCAACGTTATTCAAACTACACCCCTGACGCCAATTTTTCGAATCGTGACAGCGACGCGGACCTGAGGGTTGCGGGCGCACGGGTGGGGCTGCTTGCCCAGGATGTATCCGCCTGTCAGATCAACTACACCGCCACCAACCCGCTGCATGACAGACTGGTGGGGTTGCAGATGCAGCTCACGCGCAACGGCGAAACGATGACGGTGTTCCGGCAACTGCCGCTGAGGAACTGAGCATGCGTAGCGCCATCGCCAACCACAGCAAAAAAACCGGCATGCAGACCCCGCAACGCGGCATGGCGTTGATCGCCGCCTTGTTTCTGATTGTGGTGTTGGCATCCTTGGGGATGTTTGCCGTACGCATCGGTGGCGCACAGCAACAAACCGTGAATCTTGGCTTGTTAGGTGATCGCGCGGTGGCTGCCGCGAATAGCGGCATTGAGTACGGTGCTTTTCGTGCGGTCGTGCAAGGTAACTGCGCGAACTGGCCTGCATTTAATCTGAACCAAGCAGCATTGGCCGGCTTGAGAGTGGAAGTGAGGTGCGTTGCGCTGGGCGGTGGAAATTTTGATATCACCTCTTTTGCATCTAATGGCGCATACGGATCGCCCGATTACGTCTCTCGAACCGTCACGCGAACGGTGCCTTAGGGTATCTAACAAAATGAGGATTGGATCCGTAAGTATTCACGTGCGCGCCTCAGCTTTCCGGCCTCTCAAAATGCATACGGATCGATGCAACGGCACCGTTCGCCGCGCTGGCTGATGGGCGGCACTAATCCCCGGGCTCGGCGATTTGGAAGTCTTGTATGCACCGCTATGTGCGTTATCGGACAGACGACACTCATTGTTGGGAAATAAACTCCTTACTGACCGCAGTAATTTCATCGCTGTTGATGAACCCGCAAACCCAGCTCTGGTAGGCCCAACCCTACAACGACTCGTATCACATCGGTATTGGTCGTGATTTTGGCTCCTCGTAGACTGGCAAACATGTGCAACCGACTCGTCGCTAATGAGCTGAATTGGCCGAAATACCGCGCCATGCTCAGGCTGGCACGTTGGTCAGCCGCTGAAGCGCAGCAAAGCTTCAACATCACTCCCACTCAACAACTTCCAGTAATTCGCGCTTTGCATTCACAACGCGAAGCTATCTTGATGCGCTGGGGTTTGGTGCCGCACTGGGCCAAGGGAGTGCCACCCAGACACAGCATAATCAACGCCAGCCTAGAGACCATCGACCCCAGTGCGCCTAAGCAAGCAGTGCCCTATAGAAGGCCGTGGAAATATGGACAACGCTGCATCATCCTCGCCAATGGTTTCTATGAGTGGCAAGACAACGGAGCCGGTAAACGGCAGCCGTTTTATATTCGCCCAAACGATCCCGGCGAAGGCGCGAGCTTTATGTTTGCCGGTCTTTGGGAGTCATCGACAACAGCGGAGGGTGTCGAGATTCTCTCTTGTACGATCATCACCATGCCCGCCAATGAACTAATGGCGAAGATTCACAACGACAAGCAGCGCATGCCGGCTATTCTGGAAGCACAAGACGTAGACACATGGCTTAGCGTATCGCCGGAAGCGGCGCACAAAGTGCTGAAACCATACCCATCAGAGTTGATGATGGCGTGGCGAGTCAGCAAGAAAGTGAACTCGCCAACGAATAATTCACCCGAGCTTTTGATGCCTCTCATCAGCCAGCCCCCGTCAACTGACAAAATAGTGTCCCACGGGTGATGGGGTCCACCGTTACTTTCATTGCCGAGATTCCACTACGCATCCGATCTGTCGTGCGCAGGTGTCACATGAATAATCCAATGCGTTCTAACGTAGCCAAAGCGTAGACTCCTTGTGGGCGTAGCTTCAATCTGATCGCCAAACGCTCAACGTGCCTTGCCCAGCTGGGGCGTTGCTCATGCCAACGGCAGCGTAATCGTGATGCGCAGCCCGCCAGTCGCGCCGTTGTGCAGCCGGATGTCGCCGCCATGATCTATGACAATGGCGCGCACCACCGCCAGCCCCAGACCGACTCCTCCCGTATCTCGATTGCGCGAGCTTTCCAGGCGGAAAAATGGCTCGAATACTCGTTGCTGTTGGGCTTCAGGAATGCCGGGCCCATCGTCATCGATATTGAGCACGCAGTGGTCTTGCGACACCGCAAGCTTGAGGCGCGCACGCTCGCCGTATTTGATCGCGTTATCCACGACATTCATAACGACACGTCGCAGCGCCAGTGGATCGCCAAGCACGGTAAGCGCTGGACCACGAGCAAGCAACACATCGCGACCTAAGTCCGTTTGATCGTCGACCACACTCTCCACCAATAAACGAAAATCCAGACGTTCGCGGCGCGTACTCAAGGTGCGGTCACGAATGAAATCGAGTGCCCCGGAGATCATCGATTTCATTTCTTGAATATCGGCGCTCACCTTCTCGTTGAGCGGTGAAGGCAGATCGTCCAAACGGAACGCCAAACGCGTGAGCGGCGTGCGTAGATCATGGGCAATCGCCGCAATCATTTCGTTGCGCTCTTGAAGCAAGCTATTGAGACGCGCCTGCATAGAATTAAACGATTCGATCGCCGACAACATTTCCTTCGGTCCCTCCACTGGCAATGGCGGCGCGTTTGGATTGGAGCCTAAGCGCTTTGCCGCTTGTGAGAAGTTGATGATCGGAATCGACAGCGCTCTGGAAAAAAGCCATGCGAGCGGTAGGAGAATCAGCAGTCCCACTGCGAACAACATCAGTGCTTGCAGGTGCAGTGCATAGGGGTTGCGCTTCACGCTTTCAACCACACGCCACGTACCATCGGTTAGCCGCAGCGCGATGATGAAGCCCTCACGTAGCGTGCTGCTACCGATGCGACGAGCATCGTCCTTGAGCACACCATCCTGCCCAACATACACGATGATCGAAGCCGGATTTGCGCGCAGCAGCGTGGCGAGTCGACCGCGCACCAGTTCCGACGTTTTGAGTCCCACATCCTTCGGCGCGACGGGTGCAGTGCGCGAGTCAAGCATGCGTAACTCCAAATCGGGCGGCACACCGGCACGATGCGGGGGGGGCTCCACAGGTGGCGGACCGCCGCCGGGTGCGAAGCTCGGCGGAGGACCCGGCTGCCCAAATGGCGGTGAGCTTGCGAGCGGAACTTCTAGCGGACCTTGTGCATCACTAAGGCGTTGCGCTATCTCGTCGAGCGAGACAGGCATGTTATGCAACGGTGGTCGATTGACGAGTAGTACGACGCCCACGCCTTCTGCTACCAGCAGGGCTACCATCATGAGTAAGAACGTGCGCCCGAATATCGACAGCCGGCGGTACCGACTGAAGACATTCATATCCGCGTCACTTTCGGCAACAGCATGTAGCCCTCGTTGCGCACCGTACGGATCATTTCCGTTTCCGCGCGCTCATTGAGCTTGCGACGCAACCGGCTGATCTGGCTATCGATGGCGCGATCATATACTTCAGCATTCCGCCCACGCCCCAAATCGAGCAATTGATCGCGTGACAGCACCCGCTGCGGATGCTCGATGAAGGTGCGCAGCAGCGCGAACTCGCCATCGGACAAATCGATAAATATCCCGAACGGGTCGCGCAAGTCCCTGCGTACCACGTCCAGACGCCACCCGACGAACATGTAGCATTCATCGGATGGGTGCGACCGCGTCTCGCTCTTCTGTTGCCTGCGCAACACCGCGCGCACGCGCGCTAGTAGTTCTCGCGGGTTGCAAGGCTTGGCAAGATAGTCGTCGGCGCCCACCTCCAAACCGATGATGCGATCGGTGTCGCTACCCAACGCACTCAGCATGATTACCGCCGGACCGCCCTCGGCCGCCAGCTTACGCGCCGCACTGAGGCCATCTTCGCCCGGCATCATTACATCGAGAATCACGAGGTCTGGATGTTGAGCATCAATGACACGGCGCATTTCGGCTGTGTTTTGTGCTTCCGCAACCTGAAAGCCATGCCCCGTTAGGAAGCCGGTGATCAGCTTGCGTAGGTCCGGGTCGTCGTCGACCACGAGAATGAGGGAATGGAGATCCACGGTCGAGGTTTGATCGTTCATATGTTGAATGCACAAGTCTATCCGAGGCGCGGGGCGGGCAACAGGCGGCTATACCATCTTCCGATGTCGCGTGCCCTGCACATGATCGAAACGCTCGCTAGTACGGCGATGCCAAGCGCCGTATGCTCGGTCAGCAGGTCGCTCACGCGCGTTAATGGATTGGCCAGATCAATCGCCCGTTCGAGCGCCCACGCAATTGCCAGAATACCCGCCACAATTGCCGCGCCCACCCGGAGGTATCGATACAGGTGGGAGGTACGCATCAATAAGAGCCACGGCAGCACTGCGGCCACGATCACGAGCTGCATGGCTTCTACGCCTAAATTGAAGCCCAGCACACCCAGGCCAAGTGCACGCGCGTCGTAGTTGAAACCGGCGAGCGCGCCTGCGAATGCCAGGCCGTGCACGAGCCCGAATGCGGCCGCGATGTAATGCTCCCGACCCGCGAACAGCGGACGTATTGCGTGTGCCGCAGAGACCAGAATCGAACCTGCAATCAATACTTCGATCGGCTTCGATGGCAGCACGACGATACCGAGCGCACCAAGGGCTAGTGTCAGCGAATGGCCAAGGGTAAATCCGCTGACGATTTTCAGCGTATTCCATAGGCTTTGTTTGACACTCGCCGTGCCAATCCATCGAGCACTTAAGGCCACCATCGGCGCCGCAAGCAGTAACACCAGCAAGAAAAGCACATGGTCGGTGCCTTCTGCGATGTGTTGCACACCTAAGTGAAACACCTTGCCGAAACCGCGCACCCAACTGCCGTCCGAACCGTCGACTTTGAGATGGACCTGCTGGAATTGCGCGAGACCGATCATTTGCGTGTTATCGCCAAACAGCGCATTGCGAAAATCCCGTCGGACAGACACAAACGCAAGGTGCGTGACGACGGGTGTGATGATCACGTCATAATCGAGTAGGAACACCGTGGTCGCAACGTCGGCGGGTGCTTGCAGATCCAGATGCGCGACGATCCAATCGCCGTCCTTGATCCGGCGGTACTCCAAGCGAGCCGTTCCTTCTACATAGGGCTGCCCATCGAGCGTCGTGATCTGGACATGATGCTCGATGTACGCAGCAATCTCCTTGGCGTACCGTGCGATGGCCGCGTCCGGCGCCTTGGCCAGCGGCAACTCCAAGGCTGTCTCGAGCTGGCTGACCGGCAACTGCATTTCCACACCGATCTGGCGTGAGCCGATGTCGAGTAGCACGGTGCTGGCGGGCACGTCGTGCGCATGCGATGTCATGCCCATTAGCAGTAATAGCATCGCTACAAGTCCCGACAGCACTTTTTGCATCATCACTCTCCTCTTCCCTGCTGCCCGCTTAACCGCTCAACTCGTTGTAGTAATCCAACGTCTTGTCGCGGAACATCATGTGATAGTGCGTGGCGCCTTGGATCACGATGCCGCCCTGACAAGCGATTTCGATCCACACGCGCGGGCCGTCGATACGCAGGTAGGTGTTGGAGACATCCACATTTGGATAGGTCTGTGCCGAGGCCCCACTCCACGCTACGTACGTGCTGGCATAAGCGGTGGACGAGGTGTAAGCGGCGATCAAGTCTGCCGACACCGTGGAGTCATAGTCACTCACGTACTGGGTGATCGCCGCCGTCACCAGCGCCTGTTGCGCCGAGGTGAGCGAGGACACCAGCACACCGCGATTGCTGGTCGGAAATCTCGCAGCCACATTGGCATACGAACCGGTGTTGTATTCGACCGGGCCGATGAGCACATCTCCGTAAGTCGCCGATAGGCGCGCCGAGGTCAACGCCGTGGAACCGGAGGTGGTAGGACTCAAGCTATTGGATTGACCGTAAAAGATGGCCAACATGGCCGCTGCCTTGTCGGCAAGCACCTGATACGTGTTGCCACCGTACGTGAACGATGCCTTCGGCTCGACAGCGATGTGATGTGGTGTCGGATAAGCCGCACCGTTTTCAAACGTGATATTGAATGCCATGTGGTGGTTGCCCAATAGCAGTGTCCACTGGCCCGTCGTCGAGGGTGTGCCGATGATCGCGATATGCGCTAAGGCCGACCCATATCCGCTTTGCATCGTGCCCAGATAGTCGTCGGCCACCAGCACGCCGTTGAAATCCGCGTAACCCGCGTCTGTCAGCGCTGCATCGGCAACTGCATAGAACGCCGCGACCTGATCCGAGGTCGTCAAACTACCCAGCGCAATGCCGGCACGCCCCGCGGCAAGTAAGGACCCGGGTAAGTTGGACCACCGCGTCTTGTAAACATTGAGCTGCGCAGTGGTATAGCTTGAAGTGTTGAACTGAGCCTGCGCCAACTGCGAAGTGGTCAACGTTGCTGTGAACGCATTGGCCGCACACACCACGTTTTCCGCATAGGTGCCGCTCGAACAATCGCTGCTCGTCGACGAACTGGAGCTTGAGCTGGAACTATCCGAGGAACTCGAACTGCTCGACGAGCTAGAGCTACTGGAAGAGCTGGAGCTGCTTGAAGCACTTGAGCTACTGGAAGTAGAACCGTCTCCACCGCCGCAAGCCGCGAGTATGAGGGAGGCAATGACAAGAACCATCGTTAAAGGTCTGCGCATAAGGCACCGTGCAACTAAGTAGGTGCTGGCAGTATCACGGAGCCTTTTTGCAGCAATTTGCCGGCGCACTACCGGTTTGTGTCAGCGCTTGACACACACAAACTCACGCGGCGACCGAAAATGCTGTATGGCAGCACGACGAAGTGCGAGAAACTGGCAGACATTCACCCGCAGGGATGCAATTTCAAGAATGCCAATAAAAGTGCTTGATGATCGTCGGTAACAACGTAGATGGGGAGACATCAATGTTTAAATCTAAGCCTGCGTACGGACTTCGGTCGGCACTGGCGGTAAGCACATCAATCTTGGCCGTCACCGTCATGACCGCATGCAGTTCTATGAGCAGCAAGCTGCCCGAGCCGACGCACCGTCCGCTCGTCGAAGGCCCTGTCTTCGGCAACCCGGCACTGCACGCTGTCGAATTCGATCTCGCCAAGGTTGGTTATCAACAAAGCGAATACTTCATTTCAGGCAAAGCGCGCAGCTTCGTCAACACCCAGCCCCTGCAAAGCGACGGCAAGTGGGCAGTCAACGTCGCCGATGAAGCGGCGTTCAACACCCGCTTCGTCGTATTTCGTCCCACCGACGCCGCCAAGTTCAATGGCACGGTGATCTTCGAGTGGCTGAACGTCAGTGGCGGCAGCGATGCCGCAGCCGATTGGGTCACCACTCATACAGAGCTGATTCGTAAGGGCTATGCGTGGGTGGGTGTATCTGCGCAGAAGGCGGGCATCGACGGCGGCGGCATCAATATGTCGGGCCTGAAGGTGTACCTCAAGGCACTCAACGCAAAACGCTATGGTGCGCTAGTGCATCCTGGCGATAGTTACTCGTACGATATGTTCTCGCAAGTCGCGCAGGCAGTGCTGCATCCGCACGATGTGGATCCGCTGGGCGGACTACGCGCCAAATACGCGCTCGCTGTCGGTGAATCGCAATCTGCGGCCCGTCTCACCACCTATGTCAACGCGATTGCGCCGCTCACCAAGATTTTCGACGGTTACTTCCTACATAGTCGCGGCGGCTTCAGTACGAAACTGTCGGAGTCGCCGCAATCGGACATTGAGATGCCCAAGGTGGTGTTAGTGCGCGACGACCTCTATGCGCCTGTGATGATGCTGCAAACCGAGACCGATCTGTTCGTGCTCGGTTCGTACACGGCCCGGCAACCCGACAGCAAGCATTACCGTCTGTGGGAAGTGGCCGGCACTGCGCATGCCGATATTTACATGCTCAAAGGCTCAGCCGATCTGGGTAACGATCCCAACTTTGCGGCCGTAGTAGCAGTCGCTGCTCCACGCCCCGGCATCGTCGAGTGTTCCAAGCCAATCAACTCGGGCCCGCAACATTTCGTTGCGACGGCCGCACTGGCAGCACTCGACAATTGGGTACGTAACGGTGTTGCTCCTGCACATGCGAACCGACTGGAAGTGGCAGGAGATCCTCCTACCGTGGTGCGCGATAGCATGGGCAACGCATTAGGCGGCATTCGCACGCCGTATGTCGATGCGCCGATTGCGACGCTCTCAGGCTACGGACAGGATGCGAATTCGTCACGCCTGTGCACTCTATTCGGCACTACCGCACTATTCGATCGCGGCACACTGGCGACGCTGTACCCGGATCATGCGACCTATGTCGCTGCGGTGAACACATCGGTGGATAGCGCGGTAACGAGCGGTTTCTTATTGCAGCCCGATGGCGACCTCATCAAAGCCTGGGCGCAAGCTTCCGATATCGGCAAGCATTAGAGTGAATGGTACTTACTTAAGCCGTACAAGCTCCCTCCCCCGCTTGCGGGG